>QHPU01000004.1 GCA_003219175.1 Verrucomicrobiota bacterium
GGAACCAAAGTGTTCGTATCAAGACTGCGAGTTATCAGCCGCCGCCGAATTCCAGAGCCGCCGGCCGGTCACAGGCTGTCGCCTACTTTCGCGATTCTGACATGCCCTACGTCATCAACTGGGATTCGATCGCCTCCGGACCGCAGGATATTCTGGTTATGAGCGATCCGTTCAGCACCTACACCAGGGAAGTGAGCGCTTTTCTGCGGCAGTAAAGGTCTATCTGGAGGGACTCGCCCTCGACCTATTTCAGCCGCTGCAACGTCGGGATGCCGTAGTTTTCGCGCAGGGTTGGTTCGTCGGCCTGGGCTTGGGGAGCGTCCAGCGGAATTACTTTTGGATCTTCCTCCGTCTCAATTCGATCGAACCCGTCGACGGGGTGTTTCACAGCTTCGGCTAGATCATCAAGTGAGTGAATATCTTTGCCGTTCACTTTAGTAACCGTGAGGTATCCGAAATCTTCATAGCCGATAGTTCCATTCACGGGAAGAATCTGGCTGAGAATGACAACGCGACGATGCCCTTCGGGAAACAGTTCCCATTGAAAATGGTCGAGATAAACGAACCTTTGGGGCGCGTCCTTCAACCAGTTCGGTCCCCATTCTCGCAAGTACTGCCGGCTTAACTCCTGAAAAATCAATCCACCTAGAATGTAATATTTTGGCGCTTCATCCCGCGAGTAAGGCGAGATAATGTATTCGTCCGGCGCGCGATGTTCCATCGTCACGTCGAGCTGCATCGGTTTGCCCTGACGATGAATTTTCAGGGGCACCTTGTCGCCAACATACGCGCGCGTGGTGAGAAGATTGGTTAAGTCGAGCTTCTTATAAATCGGATCAACGTAGTTCCCGTTTTGATCGACATCGAAGTTGCCGACGGCGGTCAGGATATCGCCTTCTTGCAGGCCGGCTTTCTCCACTGCGCTGCCCGGCTCGATCCCCCTGACATACACGCCGCCGCCATTTCCAGTTTCGCCCGCGTATTTGCGCAATTGCGGGTCACGTGTTGGAAAATAATCGAAACCGACGGTGGGAAATCCCCCGTAATTTGGCTTGACCGCATCCTTCAGAAAATGCGCGATGATGGGAGCGGGAATTGCATCCATCAACTGTGAGCGCGGATCGTAGCGAAGCAACAGACCAGCGAGTTTGTTGTTTTTGACCAGCGGTACGGTGTAGCTATTGTCTCTATACTGAAGGGCAATACTTAATCGGTAGGTAAGGAACTCACCGACTTCGACGGGATAACGCATCACCTGAACGGCGGTGACCAGTCCGTCGGTCACGACCAAAGCTCCGGTTTGTTCGAGTTGAAGAGCGGCAACGCGATCGCCGACGACGGTATCATTGGCGAGCTCCAAAGGAGCGAGGCCGTCGAGAAATTTTTTGTCCTGCGGTTGCAGCAGCGCGAGATTCGCCTCGTAATCGACCACTTCAACTGACGCTGCCATCTTTTCGCCGGATTCGGCGCGTTCCAATTCAACATAATTCTGGTTAGCAACGAGATCGGCAGTAACGAGAACACGGCCTTGGGAAAGGACAGCCCCTAACGCGCGTTTGGAAAAGGGCGCGCGCTTTTGCCATGGCCGAAAGTAATCGTATCCCTGCCCGGTAACATTGACCCGGAGGAGAGACAGTTGTTGCGGTTGCACCGCCTTAGTAGTCGACTCCTTCTTTGCCCAAATCGTAGCGGTGCTGCCGAGCACGATGAAAACGAAGAGACAAGCCGGGACTTTGGTGGACATTCTAGGAGTGGGGGACAGTTCCTGAGGCTGCCGTCGCCTGTGCCGCGACTGGCTGTTCCTCGAGATTTTGCTCTGCGATCACGTTGTAACGGGTGCGAATTCGTTCGCGCGCGGCTTCTACTTCTCGGCGGTCAAGAACCAGAGGAGGTCCCTGGCCTATCATCTTGATGACAAAACGATCCGGGGTTTCGGCAAATGCCTGTGCCAGGTCGTTTAGAGTGGCAATCTTCTTGCCATTTACTTCATCGACAATGCTGGAGCGATAGGCAGCGAGATAGGTATTGGTTGGATCCGGCAGAATGTTCGTCAGCACAATGACGTCCGGATGTTGAAGATAAATTTGTTCCACAATAAAGTAGTCGAAGTAATGGCGAACGCGCGGATCGGCTGTCTGATAGGCATCAAGTAGGTCGAGCGACAAAGGCTGAAAGATCAAGCCGCCGTAAACGACATAACGCGGCCGGGTATCGTAGTGATGAGCCTGCATTTGATAGGGCCAGACCGTGTCCAGCTCGATCCTGAGCGTCATCGGCTTTCGGTCGCGCAAGATTTCGAACTTCACCTTGTCACCCTTAAATTTGCGTTCGACTACTTCAGGCATTTCTACTCGTTCACCCTCGAGCTCGACGAAGGCGTCGCTGGCAATCGCGTGATCATCAATGGAAAGCAGGACATCGCCTTGCTTGAGAACCTTTCCCGCCGGACCCGCCTCTATCACAGTGTCGACAATGACACCGCGTCCATCATCGGGCAGCCCGAGGTAGCGACGCTGCGCCGGGTTTTGTAGTTTGCTGTAGGTCAAGCCGAGATCGACGTACTTATCGTAGTGGTTGTCCTTGATATCGGTTAGGAAACGGCGAATCACGGGTGTGGGAATCATGTAGGCGACACCCTGCGCGATATCGCCGCTGTAACCCTGGAAGGCGACGCCAACTACCTTGGCGTTTTGCATGACCGGTCCGCCACTATTTCCGGGATTAATTTGCGCGCTGATCTGAATGGCGAGATGCGAGTCGATCGATGAATGGGTGTAAAGTTGGAAATCTATTCGCGAGACGATTCCGGTGGTAACGGACATGCGTTCTCCACCAATTGGGTAACCGTAAGCCGAGACGGTTGATTCAAGCTCGGGGATTCCGCCGAAGCCGAGCGGGACCATATTTTTGAAAAACTCCGGTGAATCGACGGTAATCAGCGCCAGGTCACAATCATGCGCGACAAACACAACGCGCGCGGGGTACTTGTTAGGATCGCCCTCGCGCTCAACGGTGAGATACCGCGTGTTGCTGACGACATGCGCGTTCGTCATGATGCGCGGGCCGTCTATGACAAAGCCGGCCCCGACGCCGCGACCGATCGCACCGGTGTTCCAGGGCGCGCGGTAATCAGGTTCAACCTCGGTGGAAGTAATGCGAACGAGACTCTTTTGAATTCTGCCGTTCGGCTGTTTCGGAGCCGCCACCACGATCGGAGCGACAGGTGGGACAGTCGCAGTCGGTTTCAGCGGCGGCGCGCCTTCCTCGGGCGGCGGCGGCAATGGCGGAGTATTTATCTGGTGCGGTCCCGCCGGTGGAGTCTCCTCCCGCTGCAACGGCGGAGTATTTTGCTGCGCGAAAAGCTCAGCGCTCGCAAAAAGCAGGACTACCCCCACGAGAAGACGTTTCATCCCAAAGTTCGAGAAGATGAAACGGCACGGTTGAAATGCAAATTGCCCATAGGGGAGGCGAATGATGACGGTATGACCAAAGGAGATTCGGCCCTTTAGATGCCGTACCCCGGCAAACTGTTCAAAACTTGCCTGGACCTGAGTCTTCGCCAGTGGGAGGAAATTGCACCCTGGTTCTATCGGTATCCCGGCCGCGAAATCGTTCCTTCGTCCCCTGACAGAACGCCGGAATGGGGATTTCTAACATTCCGCTTTAATGCGCGGCCGCAGCGCGCTCGTGAATCGCGCGATACTCCGGCATCTTGTGATATTCCACCAGCCGGAACCCCCAATCGACCAGAGTCTGTTTATCCTTGTTAGTTGCCGCAACCTGCTTGAGAAATTTTGCAATCCGTTTCTTCAGTTCCGGCTGCTGCCCGGAATCATCAAGAATCTCAAAAATTTCCATCGAGAGCAGCCAGTCATCAGGATGCTGGGCCTGTTGCGTCTCCCAAATTTCTCCCAGCCGCTCGTAACCCAATTTGCGTTCGCGAATATCACGCACCTGCTGGTAAAGATTCTCCAGCTTCTTTCGCTTCGCGTCGGACGGCACCTTGATGGTACGTTCCTTCGGCACGACCGCGACTTCGAGGAATGCGTCCTTGTCCGCAGCGCCATTGCATACTGAGCTGATTCGTTCACCAACGGTCATGTCGAATTCTCCCCACGCCGGATCGAACAAAACGCGATCGGCATGTTTCGCACTGCAGTTGGAGAACGTGATCAAGAGTAATCTGCCATCCTGCCGGAGAATTTTTTCGACGCGACCTGATACCTTTACGCCACTTTCAAATTCAACAGATGCCTTCTTTCCTTCGACGATGTCAATGCTGTGCAACTGGTCGTGGGAAAGGTTTTCCGGTGCGATATTAACATTGCGCCACCGACCAATCGGCGCGCCAAATCCGTCGGCGTGACGGTCCTTGCCGTGGCCGGACAGTTCTTTGTTGCGGAAGGCAAGAGCAGTCGCACTTTTCGATCGGAGGTAAATCGGTTGCTGGTTTTGATCAGTTAGCACTTCGTTGAAAATGCCAGTCACCTGCAATCCCGATGAGTACTCACAGGTTGCAATATTATTGCACTCGATCGCCTTGTTAATCCCCTCGAGTCCGCCGACCCGGTAAGCCATGGTGTTGGCAAATTCCTCGAGAACGTCCCGCAAATGTTGAAAATCACGGCAGACGAAGAGTTGCGGCTGGCGCGTGGTGATGTCGAATGGCTGATTCTGCGCGTCAATCGAATACCTGATTTTCTTCACCTTTGGTTCCAGACATGAAACCGATTCGCCAATGGACGAGAGCAAACCGGCGCCGTAGATCTTAGGATTCTCGAGGGTGCCGATTAGTCCGTATTCGACCGTCCACCAATGCAAACGCGAGAGCAGCGCCATTTCTGACGGTTCGCCCAGGTTTTGTTGCCGGCGTTCAACTTCCCGGGTCGCTTCTTCGACTTCTTTGGGGTCGGAGTTTGGTAATTCCTTCAAAATCGACAGGTGCCGGATCGCTTCATACAGTTCGAAGTCCTTGCGTGACTGCATCGCTTTCGCACCCACTTCGCCAAAACGCTGCAAATAATTGGAATATTCCCGGTCGACGATAATCGGCGCGTGTCCGGCGGCTTCATGCACAATGTCGGGCGCGGGCGTGTATTCGATATGATGGATCTGGCGCATATCGCACGCGATCACCAGAACCTTGTAGGCTTGGAATTCCATGAACGCGGCTGGCGGAATAAAGCCGTCCACCGCCACCGCGCCCCAATCGATTCGGCCGAGAATATCATTCATCTCCTCGATCCGCGGAATGCGCTCAAAGGAAATGCCGGTGTCGAGCAGTCCCTGAAAATAAACTTTGTGAGCGTATTCCTTCAGGAAAAAAATATTCTGGCGCATGATGAACCGCCAGACCGCGTGATCGACCGGAGTATATTCTTCGTAACGCTGATCGACCGCGAATTGCAGCAGATGTTTCGGTAGCGATTGCACCGCCTTGTTGGTTCGACTGAAGGATTGAATGCTCATGGGAGTATCCTCAACGCATTGCGCGCCTGAATTATTTTACGACCCATAAACATTTCGAGCAAGGAGTGATAAGCGGCCTTGGAACAAGATGGCAATTGAGGCGCTTGCCCACAAAATCTGCAGCCGTGGTCACCGCTCTCGGCGGACGCGCTGCATCACTGCTGCCGATGCCGCCGAGAGCGGCGGATCCCACGCATGATACCGATGAACGCCGCGAGCGCGATGATCCAAGGCGCGAGAAACGCAAGTGCGACACCGATCATCCGTAGGCTCCACAATAGTGCGCCAGCGCCCTGCTCGATCGTTCGCCGCATCGTCGCCGGTAGACCGGATCCTTTTGTGACAAGATTTCCCTGGAAATAAACCCGAATCGTAATATCCGCCGGCGCGGTTTTTTCGTCGAACTGGGCGTTGGGACGATCGTCGCGATGCACCGCCAGATTTTCGAGTTGTCCAAGTGACCCCAACGATTGCATGAGCGAGTTGTAATTTTGCATCGACACGCGCAAGGCAACGTTGGCGTACTCGCGTCCATTCGGATCGCGTGAGAAGGACGAGCCGCGGATGCTTCCGCCTTGTTTCGCTGCCAGTTCGCGGATTTTCCCCGACTGCTCGGTCACGTCCGAGGCTCGGATGCTGAGCGAGGTTTGCTGCCGCGCCGCTTCCTGATCTTACTGCGAGATTGTGATATTCAGCTCGACTTTATCGCGCTCCATCCTGGCTTCCGGCGACAACCCTTGGCCGCCGCGCGCGACGCGTTCACTTTGCGACTGATAATTTTCGACGCGCCCCAATGTTTTCACGTTGGCGATGAAGGCTTCGGCATTTTCCGGCGCGATTAACATGCTGATGCGTGCGCTAATTCGCGCAGAGCCGTCCCGATCGAGCGTCGCGTTTGTGATCTGGACAGTAGGCGAGGCGAGGGCTTTGATCTCGGAGTAGGTTTTCTCGACGTCAGCAGCGAAGAGCGAAAGCTGGGCGTGTTCCTTCAGCAAAAAGCCCGCCGGCGTTTCTAGGTCCTTTTCCGCAAGCGAAATCGTGACGGTGTCGAATTGCACCGGCATATCCATGGATTTGAGCTCACCCTGCAACTGCTCGATTTGCTCCCGCACGCGACCGAGTTCCTTCTCGACCCCGAGAAGGTCGGCAACTTGCCCCGCGTTGTTTTCCAGAAGATTGATCAGACGTTTCTCGATCAGCCGTGAGTTACGCAAGCGAGCATCGGTGTCGACGTATGCTTTGGTTACGTCTTCAGTGGCGAGCGTTTGGTTTTTGAGGTCCCCCAGATTTCGCAGTTTGCCGAGAAAGTCATCAAGATTTTCGGGAAGAATTTTGATGATAACTTGCGCGCGCAATTTTCCGTTTTCTTGTTTCTCAGAACTTGTTGTCGCAACATAACCGCGCCTTTCGCTCGCAAGTGTAGTAATAGTTTGCAGTGCTTCATCGAAGCTGTTGACTTCCAACTCGACATTGGCATTCCGAACCAGCTTCCGACTATTTGTCGCGGGGCCTGACGGTGACGAGGGTGCGGCCGCAGCGCTAGGGCCGACTTCAGCGGCGGTTGGAATACCCGAGCGGTTACGAGTGAGGCGTTCTTCTTGAGGCGGCTCTTGCTTTTCCTTCAGCCGATAGCTGTCTACCGGATTGTTCTTAGCGTCTTTGCTATTCGTTCCAGCGAGGGGCGGGCTCGTTGCCGGCAGGCTGAACTTGAGTGAGATAACTCGATCCGCTCGAGGGCGCTGCTAGAAATGCCAGCGGCGTTTGCGATTGGTTGAGAGCCGTATCTCCGGTAAGAACGCGTCCCATCTGCACCAGGGCGAAAAATACAACCGCAACACCGATTGCCTGAATCAGGCGTAACCGCAGTGCATTCACAAGAAAACCGCTCAGCCGCGGATTCTTATTTGGAACGCGATTCCTGAACGAAGCAACCATCCGCTGTTCAAAACCGAGCGTCGGTTTGGCACTCTCCAAAGTGGTCTGGAGTACTCTGTGCGTGAGTTGTTCCTCCTTATAATGTCCGCGGCACTCGGCGCATTCCATCAGATGGGTGTGCAACTCTTCGCGCTCGGCTTCGCTTAGTTCACCGTGCAGATCGGCGGCGAGATATTCATTAATGTTTTCGTGAATAATCACCATGAACTTCAGGAGAAAACCTCCGTGTTGGTTTTGAGACGTTTGCGCATCGCGGCGAGCGCGCGTCCGAGAATTCCGCGCAACGCGCCATTGCTCAGCCCCAGGGTCTGCTCGATCGAGGCGTAATCCATTTCTTCGAGGTACCGCTGCGCGATCACGCTCCGATGCAGTTCGGGCAAGGTGGCAAGCGCTGCGTACACCTGTTGATAACGCTCGGCGTCGGCGAGCCAGAATTGCGCCTGGATGCTGTTGATTTCGTTGAATTGTTCCTCCAACGGAACGGTGCGGCGTCGCATCAAAATGTCGTGCGCGCGATTACGCACGATCATCGCGATCCAAGCGGGACTCTTTCGGATTGCGCACTTGCCAGCGCGATTTCCAAGCTTTGACGAACGCGTCCTGCACCACGTCCTCCGCTTCCTCGCGATTTTGCAGCGCGCCGAAGGCGATGGCAAAAAGTGCACGGCTCATCTTCCGAATGACCATTTCGAAAACTTCGACGTCGCCATGAATGGCAGCGCGATACATCTCATGGTCGGCGGGCTCCATTGGTGCGATCAAAGCCTAGACCGTTGAGTTTTAGACTCTGCGCGAAAAATTTGAAGAAATTTCGAATTTTCTGGTCATCCCAAGCTTGAGCCGAGGGGATCCCGCCAAACCTTTAAGGAATGTTCCGCGGGATCCCTCGACTTCGCTCGGGATGACGGCAAGAATATTCAAAAATGGGAACGTTACGGCTCGGAGTTAACATCGATCACATCGCCACCCTGCGGCAGGCGCGCTATGCCACCATGCCTGATTCGAAAAATGCCGAGCCCGATCCGATAGCGGCGGCCTCGATTTGCGAACGCGCGGGCGCGCACGGTATCACCGCACACCTTCGCAGTGATCGTCGCCATGTTCAGGACCGCGACATGGAGAGACTGCGGGCCAACATCATGACCAAACTTAATTTTGAGATGGGCAACACGGCCGAGATCTTGGATGTCGCGATCCGGATTCGGCCTGACGAAGTCTGTCTCGTCCCAGAGAAACGCGCCGAAGTCACGACCGAAGGCGGGCTCGATGCCATTGGCAACCGCCGCGAGTTGTTCAACACTATCCAGCGGCTGCATGCCAATGGAATCCGGGTCAGCCTGTTCATTGATCCCGACGAAAAACAAGTCGATTGCGCCGCCGAGCTCGGCGCGGAAATGATCGAATTGCACACCGGCAAGTTGGCAAACGCGTTCACAGAGAAAGTCGAGGCACAGGAACTGGATCGGTTGTGTCAATGCGCGAACCATGCGTTCGCGTCAAAACTACAGGTCAACGCCGGACATGGAATCAATTATCAAAATATCGCGCTCATTCACAAAATTCCGCACCTCACCGAGCTCAACATCGGGCACGCTATCGTGTCGCGCGCGATTTTTGCGGGCTGGGAGAATGCCGTTCGCGAGATGCTCGCGCTGATGGAGAATTATCAGGGAGGTTAACAGAGTTAAATGGTTACAAACATTACAACGGTGCAATAGACAGCCGCCTCGTATTGTAACGATGTAACGATTTAACGAATTCGCATGAGCATCCTCGGCATTGGCGTCGATTTGGTTGAGGTCGAGCGCATTCAACATTCGCTCGATCGCTTTGGTGAACGTTTTATGAAGCGGGTTTTCACCGAGGGTGAAATTGCCTATTGCCAGTCGATGAAATTTCCGGAGCGCCATTTTGCGGCGCGGTTCGCGGCGAAAGAAGCGGTATCGAAAGCATTCGGCACTGGCATTGGAAAAGCGATGGGCTGGCGTGATATCGACGTGCACAAGAAAGAAAGCGGCGAACCGTTTTTGGTTTTGCAAGCCGGCGCCGACCGCTTAGCCAAAAGCCGCGACATGAAATCCAGCTGGATTACTTTGAGTCACACCGATCATCACGCGATCGCGATGATTGTTCTGGAAGGATAGTCGCGCGCGATCTGTGAATTCTGGGGAGCGCAGGCTGCCAGCCTGCGGTCTCGGCAGCTTGCCGAGAGGAGTCGCAGTCTTCGTCACCAGCGGACCCAAACGTTGCCGGCAAGCTGCCGGCAACCCTGGGCTAGCAGCCCGCGCTCCCCGGATTCTCCGCGTGGCGGTACTCGATCACTTGCACCCGCTCCAGCGTGACCATTCCACCGCTCATCATTCCTTCCAACGCAGGAAGAAATGCGGCGATCTTCTCTTCGCTGTCCACAATTTCGATCACCATCGGTAAATCCATCGAGAGTCGCAGAATTTTTGCGGTGTGCATTCGACTCGATTTTCCAAAACCCATCGGCCCGCGTAAAACGGTAGCGCCGGCCAGATGCATTTCGCGCGCTTTCAAAACAATCGCTTCGTAAAGCGGCTTGTGCTCGAAGCGGTCACTCTCGCCGATAAAAATGCGCAACAACAATGAATCGCGAGGGACTTCCATGTTTACCGTTGGTTCAAATGCATTGCGAGATAATCACCGAGCCAGACTGCGAGCAGACAAAGGATGACGGAAGAGACGATATTTAGCGTGGCAAATAGGAATTCGCCGTCGCGGGCCAGTGTCAGGGTTTGCAAGCTGAAGGATGAAAAGGTGGTGTAGCCGCCGCAAATCCCGATCATGAAAAATTGTCGAATAGTTGGATTCACGAGGAATCGTCCATCAGGTCCAGTCAAGCCGGCAAAAAAACCGATGACGAGGCAGCCTGAGATATTCACGAGCAAGGTTCCGGCGGGAAACGTTTCGCCAAACTTTTGCGCAACTGCACCTGAAAGCCAAAAACGCGCGACTGATCCGAGCGCACCGCCGATTGCAATGACAAGATAGCTGAACATAAAAATCCCGACGCGCGCCTCGGCGCATCAGGAGTTATCAGCTCTGAAATGGTCAGGGCGGTTCTCCCAAACAAGGGAAGGCAAACTCCATTGCCGGCGCAACTGGTAAACGATGCAATTGGAAATACAAGCGCAGAACAGCGACCGTGGCGGTGAAATGGATTGGCTGTGGCTGAGCTTCTATCACGCGTTGGCGATGTTGTGGGCGACGTTTTGGGCGCTCGTATTGGGGTTTACCATTTCCGGCGTGCTCCAGGTTTTTGTCAGCAAAGAGCAGATGAGTCGCACCTTTGGGCGAACGAGTTTGAAGTCGGTGGCAATCGCCACGGGACTGGGTGCGGCAAGCAGCTCCTGCTCGTATGCGGCAGTGGCGGCGGCACGCAGCGCAATTCAACAGGGGGCAGCTCTGGTCCCGGCGCTAGCGTTTATGTTTGCGTCAACCAATCTGGTGATCGAGCTGGGAGCAATTTTGTGGGTGCTAATGGGTTGGCAGTTCGTTTTGGCTGAAGTGGTTGGGGCATTTTTGCTTATTATATTCATGTGGTTGCTAATACGCTTGTTTTTACCGAAACATATTGAAACCGAAATCCGCGCAAAAATGACCAAACAGGAGGCGAAACAAGCCTGCCATTCGTCTCATTCAACTCATTTGCCGCATGTCGCGGCCGCTACGACCGAGCAGGAGCATAAGCATGACAGGGGGAAATGGACCCGGGTGTCGCACGCTTTCGTCGCAGATTGGTCTATGCTGTGGAAAGAAATTCTGGCCGGATTCTTAATCGCTGGATTTCTGGCGACGCTGGTGCCGCATGATTGGTGGGAAGCATTATTTCTCCAAAACGGCCCTGCTGTTGTTCGATTGATCGAAAACGCGCTGGTCGGCCCATTCATTGCCGTAATCTCATTCGTCTGTTCCGTCGGGAATATTCCACTAGCGAGTTTGCTCTGGGCTCATGGCATCAGTTTTGGCGGTGTAATTTCCTTTATTTATGCCGACCTCCTTGTCATCCCGATCCTCTTGATCTACGCGAAATATTATGGTGTGCGCGCCGCGGCCTGGATCACCGGTATTTTCTACGTGGCGATGGTTCTCGCCGGAATCAGTGTCGATCTCGTATTCACTGCCTTCGGACTAATTCCGCAGGGATCACGTCCACCAAGCGCAATTGAGCACGCCAATATCATCTGGAATTACACTAGCTGGCTTGACCTCATCGCGCTCATTTTCGCTGCCTGGTTATTGATTTTGCATTTTAGGTCCCGAGGCGAACGCCATCACGCCTGTCATTGACGTTGCGCGTTGCGGTTGCCTCCGGCACCTTCAACGCCGATGCCGAAGACATTCTTCATTACGACCGCGATCGATTACACCAACTCGGCGCCACACATTGGTCATGCTTATGAGAAAGTGCTGGCGGATGTCATCGCACGGTATCATCGGCTGAAAGGTGAGAACGTTTTCTTCCTGACTGGCGTCGATCAACACGGACAGAAGGTCCAGCAATCGGCCGAGAAACAAGGTGTGCCGCCGGAACAATTCGTGGCCGGCGTAACGGAACAGTTCATCGGATTATGGGATAAACTCGATGTGCGGTACGACGGCTGGGCTGCAACGACTGATCCGCTACACAAGAAATGTGTGCAAGGAATGCTGCAACGGTTGTTCGATCAGGACCAAATTTATAAAGACAAACAATCCGGTTTTTACTCAGTCCGGCAGGAACAATTTCTAACGGATAAAGAACGCGGCCCCGATGGCGAATTCGGACCAGAATGGGGTCAGGTCGAGTTTCGCGAGGAAGAAAATTACTATTTTAAACTCGAGCGCCATAAACAGTGGTTGCTCGATTTGATCGACAAACGATCGAGAACCGAAAAGCCATTTGTCATTCCTGACTTTCGTGAAACGGAATTGCGCAACGCCGTCGAAAGACTTTCCGGCGATCTCTGCATCTCGCGCCCGAAATCGCGATTGAGTTGGGGCATCGAGCTGCCGTTCGATCGCGATTATGTGAACTACGTCTGGTTCGATGCGCTGAGCAATTACATCAGCTTCGCCGGCTACGATCCGACGGTC
>QHPU01000118.1 GCA_003219175.1 Verrucomicrobiota bacterium
ACAGCACCGGCACTGGCACATCTTCGTCAATCGCCGCTTTGATCGTCCAGCGCCCTTCACCGGAATCGGAGACCCGGCCGCCGAATTGCGAGAGCTGCGGATCCGCGGCCAACGCATTTGCGGTTAAGTCCAGGAGCCAGGAGGCAATCACGCTGCCACGCCGCCAAAGTTCAGATATGTCGGTTAGATCGAATTCATATTGATAATATTCGGGATCGCGCAACGGAGTTGTCTCGGCATCAACTTCACTTTGCTGTTTCCCCGCGCCGGCGGCCTTCAAAACACCGAAGCCTTCGGCGTAAGCCGCCATGATGCCGTATTCGATACTGTTGTGAACCATTTTGACGAAGTGGCCAGCACCGTTGGGACCGCAATGCAAATAGCCTTGTTCGGCGGTACCGTTGAGTTTCTCGCGGCCCGGTGTGCGTGCGATGTCGCTAATCCCGGGTGCGAGTGTGGCAAAAATAGGATCCATTCGTCGAACCACATCTGTCTCGCCCCCGATCATCATGCAGTAACCGCGTTCAAGACCCCAAATGCCCCCGCTCGTTCCGACATCAACGTAGTGAATAGCGGTCGCGGCGAGTTCCTTTGCTCGCCGGATGTCGTCGACGTAATAGGAGTTTCCTCCGTCGATGATTGTATCGCCGGCTTCGAGAAAAGGTAGAAGGTCGGTAATGGTATTGTCCACGACCGCAGCGGGAACCATCAGCCAAACTGCGCGAGGCTTCTCCAGCTTCTTCACCAGGTCCGCGAACGAGGAAGCGCCGGTCGCTCCTTCTTTGGCCAAGCCCTCGACTGTTTTCGGAAATAAGTCGAAGACAGTGCAGCGATGTCCGGCCCGGATGAGCCGGCGCACCATGTTCGCGCCCATTCGCCCGAGTCCGACCATTCCCAGTTGAGTTGGTGAATTTGTTTTCATTTCGGTTGTGTGTGTTGGTTGATGACTGTGTTCCTCATGAAGGACGGGCATGTTCAAAGATATCGACAAATTCCCGGTAACGCCGGGCGATTTCCGCCACAGCGGCGTCGCGCGAAGTCTTGTTGGCAAGAAAGTTAACGAGCGGATCCCAAAAATCGGTTCGGCCCACGGCGAAACCGATGAAGCCTTTGACACCAGCCGCCGTTCTCAACCATTCGCGCACTTTTTTTTCGTCTTCGCCGCGTCCGAGAACGATGCATCCAACCTTATCCCGTCCTCCGCGATGTGCTATGGACACGATCTTTTCGCCGTCTTCATGGCGATCCAATCCCTCGATCTTCCAAACATCGGGTTCGACGCCGGCATCCTGCAGTTGGTTAATAGCCTGAACCATCAACTTGGGGCGAAGCTCTAAATCATAAACTTTCTTGTCGCCCCTGATCCGTTCGAGCTGTGCCTTCTCCGCGGGGACGAGCAGTTCAAACATGAACCGGCTTTCGCTTTGGGAATGTAAGTAATCGGAAAGCTTTTTTAGCCGCGCCACCTGTCGCTCGTTCAATGCCGGATTACCTTCGGGATTATAACGCACCAGCACCTTGGAAAAAGTCGGCTGAATAGCTTCGATGTGTTTGGCAAAATCATCGCCGTATTCAAAATCAAACTCATCCTGCCCGCTCTTTTCGGCCGGACAAGCGGTGGTAAAACCATTTGCTTTCGCGTCGCGCAGAATGGCCGTTCCAAATTGTTCATCTACGAGAATGCCTGCTTTATTTTTCGGCGCACCTTCAGCAATGGCGGTTTTGAAGCCGTCATAAATAACTTGTTTCGCGGTGGCGATTTCAGCGGTCTGTGCCGGAGTCAGACTGCCCTGCCAACCAAACATTTTTGTAACGAACGAGCCGCGATGGTCAAACGGCAGGATGTAAAGAGGTTGATCGTAACCCAGAGTCTTCATTTCGCGTCCTTTAATCTCGAGTAACGCCGGATCACGACTTTGGTTGGACACTTGAAGGCTGCTTCGAAGTCGAAATCAGCCCAGCCTTTGCCAAGAATGACCAATACGTTCATGATTAGGTTCCCGTTGGCTTAAGCAGCTCCTTCGCTGCGCTACTCACTAGTGGGATCAATTTCATATCTGCGATTTCTAGGATCGACTCAGTTGTTCACGTGATGTGTATCGTTCCAGAACCGGATTGCGGGGTCGGAGAGATTATGTTCATAGCCTAGCGCACTTAGACTCGCCGTATTCAACATGAAAAGTCGTCCGCTGGCGGGTTCGAGTCCGAGCCAGCGCGCAGCAAGCATTCGCAAAAAATGCCCGCTCGAAAAAATCAGGACGTTGCCTTTGATCACGCGCACGCGATTCACTGTCTGATCTGCCCTGGCAGCAACTTGGTCCGGCGATTCCCCGCCCGGACAGCCGTCGCGGAACAATTGCCACTCTGGACGCATGGCATGAATTTCCGCCGTCCGGAGGCCTTCATACTTGCCGTAGTTCCATTCGACCAGATTGCGATCGACTTCGGCTACAGCGCCGAAGCTGGCTAGTTCACAGGTGCGAATGGCGCGCTGCAATGGACTGGTGAAGACCTTTGCGAAGGTTAGTCCAGCGAGGCGTTTTCCAAGAAGGCGGGCGTTACGTTCGCCTCGCTCGGTCAACGGCAGGTCGGTAAGACCTGTATGCTGGCCGGTGAGGCTCCAAGCGGTTTCGCCGTGTCGCGCAAGGTAAAGCACGGGAAGAATTTCACTCATGTGAGGATCGCATGACGCGCCAACATTCTCTGGCGATCGCCCAGTCGTGTAGAGAGATATGGATTGCTGGAGTTAGGGATATGCTTTTAGAATTCGTTCGACTTCTCGAATAGCTTCGGGATTTCGCTGAGCAGCATGGCCGGAATGAACGATTAGCTCTGATTGCGCCCCATCGAGATGCGAACTCCAGTATGGAACAACTCCATCGGAACTGTTTGGTGTATCGCCGCGCCCGCGGTCGCCGATTATCGAATGATATGGAATGCCAGGTGCGAGTGGCAGTTTATTCACCGCCAGCACGAATCGGTCTTTCGGCTCAAGGGTATCGACGCTGTTAGGTAGGCGCTTAAGTTGCCGGGCTGCGGGATCGGCAATCTCACTCTGCCTGGCTGAAGCATATATCGAGGCTAGAAGTGGAGTCCTTATCAGAGACGAACCAATACGGCCGATCCAGCCTGAGGCCAGCGCACTGCCACGGTGCGGTGTCGAAATAAAGATCACTCGTTTTATTTCGGGGCGATGATTGAAAACAAGCGCCTCTTGCAACAGACGACGTGTTTCGCCAGTTAACGGAGTCGTTGCTGGGGTCGTGCCAAAGAAGCTACGCCAGATCCTGTCTTTAGCGTCCGTTGCCATGAGTCGACTGATCATTCCGCCCATGCTGTGGCCGACGAGCACGATCTTTTTCCGACTATGGAATGCACGTGCGATACCGTCGAGATCTCGGCGAAGCAGTATTGCCGAATAAGGATATGGATAACCACTGGGATAACTAAAGACCCAGAACTGGTAGTGCTTCCTGATCCACGGGTCGTCGCGTAACGAATTGATCATTGGAACCCAACCCACCGGCGTGTCTTGCAAACCATGAACAAAAATGACAGGCGTACGCGTCTGATCGAACTGTTGTAGTTGGCACAATCTCCCCCTGTCCACGTACGTCTCTGGCCGCAAAGTGGCCGCAAATCCAATCCGATCCGGCCGTTCTCTGGCGACGAGCATTGCCAGGGAAGCAGTAAAATCGGCAGCGAGCGGAAAGGCGTGTTGGCTCAATGTGACTTGGTCGATCGTTAGGGGATCGATGAACTCCAGTTCCGCCCGCCGGCCCGCGAATTTAATTACCGCGGTCACGGATGCATATACCCGTCGCAATGCGTAATGCTGACGGAACTGCGGATTTTCTCCGCGTTCAACCGCAACAAGTGGCGCGCCGACGCCGTTGCGGGTGGAAGGGTTTTGGAAAAATGTGCCGCCAATATTCAGCGTGTCGATCGGAATCAAATCGTATCGACTTGGATCATGCGCGGAGTCTACCGGCTTGGGACAACGGAGGATGTAGTCACCTTCCTGGGAGATCACATTGGTCGGGCGCTGCCAGGAGCCTGTTATAGGACATTTTTGCGGCAAGAAGATCGTCACCCAGCGCGGCCAATGGTGCCTCGCGCTCTGCCGACGTAAGATGGCTCCTTGCAGACTCAGGTGAACTTTCTGAGGCTAACGTCCTGAGGGGCTGCGCTGGTTTCGTCTTTACCGTCGCCAGATGTGCGCAGCCGCAAAATTCCAACAAAAATATCGCGCAGCCAAATCTGGCAATGGACTGACACCTAATTTCAATCCCGGAATGGCCCGACTTCATCCGAGGTGTTGAACGTCGGCCGCAATCTGTGAAATCAGAGCGGTGCGGCTGTTCTCTTGTCTTTCCGGTACGTGCGCTATTGCTTGACTCCACCTATCAAAGGCAAGCGCCAAAGCAGCACCGTCCCGAGGTTTGTTTGGTGTAGCGGCGCGCTCAATTCGCTTCGCAGCCACGTTTCGTAATTCGCTTTCCGTCATTTGCTCGGCGGACGAGAGTTGTTGCCACTCATCCCAGGCACGGTCGCTCGCGAGTGACGTCGCAGGAACAAAAATCTCCTCAGCACGTTCCAGAACGATTTCTAGATTGCGCGTCGATGACAGATCGCGACCTGGCGATTCTTCAAATTCGAAATTCGCCAATTCGGCCTGCTGCCGCGCTTGATCAAAGTCCTTGGAAATCTCCGCGAGTAAGGCTCCAGCTTCGGGCTTGGTAGTCTCAACTGCAATCTGCGGGCTTGGAATTACCAGCAACCTCGCGAGTTTTCGAAGCGCCTGTTGTAAGGTATCGCGCAAGCGGTCGATGGTGCGCTCGGGCCAGATGTATTGGAACACGAGTCCGGTGACGATGAGCCCAAGGAGGATTCCAATGACGCGATTGCGGACATTATCGAGGTCTGTGTCGGGTGCGTAACCTTGGAAGACGCTGTAGAAGAAAGCGAATGCGATTTGTAAACCCCCATAGGAGATGCGCTCTGATCCGGCGGCGACCCAGCCGGCAATGGCAGAGGCACAAGCGACGACCACAACGAGTGACGCGATCGTTACCATGTGCGGCATGAGGAACACGATTGTGAAGAGCGCGAGTGCCCCGCCGATCACACAGCCGCCGATCCTGAGCACCCCCTTGTGCAGCGTCGCACCAGTGCTTTCCAGAGCAATGAACGTGCATGTGATCAGCGCGGTGTGGATCCCGGACCAGTCAATCGCCGAATAAAAAACGTAACAAAACATCGCAGCCAAAGTGACTTTGAGCGCGAAATGCACGTGTGCAGGATTCGTGAACGCGTCGGGCGCAAAAAGGCTTTTCGGTTTCGGTCGATGTGCAGGCGCGCTCGCTGTATCCGGCAGAAAAAGTGAGTTTAGCACGACTGTCACGCCAACGCCGTAGGCCAGGGCTACCCACAGCCAAAGAATATCTCGCACTAACTGTTCAGGTGAGGGAACCGATTCTCCGATAGATTGTGAGACAGCGACGACAAAGCCGATGATGAAGCCGAGTGGCCCGAGCACAAAGACCCGAGACAACCACATTCCGAGAAAGAGTGAGATTGCCATTCCGGGAATGCGGAGTTCGGGATGACCATAGGTGAATTTGTAAAGCAGGAGAGTGCTGCCGATGCCAATGGTCGCGCCGATAAGCCCGATGACTCCGGTAACCGTCGTG
>QHPU01000005.1 GCA_003219175.1 Verrucomicrobiota bacterium
AGGCGGAATTGTGCATCGCGACATCAAGCCGGAGAACATTATGATTCGGCCGGACGGTTATGTGAAAGTGCTCGACTTTGGGGTTGCAAAACTTGCTGAATCCGCCTTCGCCGGAGCAACGGCGGACAGGCAGGGACCCAAGACGCTGATTGGGACCATTCTGGGGTCGGTACTCGGAACCGTTCGTTATATGTCGCCTGAGCAGGCGCGCGGCGCGCACATCGATAAAAGCACCGATATCTGGAGTCTCGGCGTGGTGCTATACGAAATGGTAACGGGCCATGCGCCATTCAGCGGTGACACACCACAAGAGGTGATGTCTTCCATTCTGGAGAAAGAACCACCCCCGCTCACGCGTGCCGTTGCGCACGTGCCGGCTGAGCTTCAGCAGATTGTTAGCAAAGCGCTGCGCAAAGATCCCGCGCAACGATATCACAGCGCACACGAGTTACTGCAGGCGCTCAAAGACCTTCGTCGGAAACTGGAAGCTCAGTTGGAACGCGCCGCTGCTCCTTTATTGCTGCGGTGGGCGCGATCACCCACCACGCTGGTGCTCGTATTGACAATAGCTGCTTTGGCGCTGGCGCTTCCATTCTACTGGCATCGGTCTCCAGTGAGCTCAATTCCTTCCAAGAGCATCGCCGTGCTCCCGTTGGAAAATCTGAGCAAGGACGAGGAGAACGCTTACTTTGCCAACGGAATTCAGGATGAGCTGCTCTCGAATCTGGCCAAGATCAAGGATCTGAAAGTAATTAGTCGCACTTCGGTGATGCAGTACAAAAGTGGCATCACGCGCGATCTTAAAGAAATCGCTCAGCATCTGGGTGTCAGCAATGTAGTGGAAGGCAGTGTCCGCCGGTCGGGAAACCGTATTCGGGTTTCGGTGCAACTAATCGATGCGCAAACTGACCACCACCTCTGGGTACAAGACTATGATCGCACGGTGGCTGATTCAATTACTCTGCAGGACGAGTTGGCGAGGGAGATTGCTGGGGCTCTGGGGGCGAAGCTCAGTCCACAAGAAAAGGCGCGCGTGGAAGCGAAGCCGACGAACAATCCCGCCGCTTACGACGCGTATCTGCGTGGTCGTGCATTTGCAGCTGGCTCGCCGTCTGATAAGGCCACCGTGGAGAATGCGATTCGGTCATATCAAGAGGCAGTAAAGTTGGATCCGGGTTTTGCACTGGCGTGGGCACGTCTCTCTCTTGGTTATTATCGCTATTACGGGCAGCTTGATTTCACCGGGGGGCTCGAGGAATTCCAGCAAGCTGAAAAGGGCCTTCCGAATAACGTTGATATCACCAATGCGATCGCCTTTATCCAACGACGGGTAGGGCATTGGGAAGAGGCGATCGACCGGTTCCGTCGTGTCGTTGAGCTGGATCCGCGCAACACCAATGCTTATAACTCTCTCGCGCAAACGTATAGTGCCCTGCGCCGTTTTCCCGAAGCTCTCGCAACACTTGACCGCGTCCTTGCGTGGGAACCGACGAATGCAGATGCCCTCGGTGAAAAAGCGCGTGCCCTTTGGGCAACGGGGGATCTCCAGGCAGTAGAAGCGCTGCTTGCAAATCCCGGTATCGAACCACGCGTGTCTGGCTTAGGGTTCAGCGTGCGTGGTGTGCAGGCTTCGTTTCAGCATCGTTATGCCACCGCTATAGAGATATTCTCAAGTGCAGTGGCTACCGAGACCACACGCGGCGAGCCAAGCGGAGCCCTAAAACTTCCTCTAGGTGTGATTCAGCTACGCGCCGGCGATGTCGCCGCGGCGCGGGCTACTTTCCAAAGCGCGGTGCAAGAGATTCAGCGCGAACTCGAGAAGATCGGGCCGGATTCTAATCCCGCGGCGGGGACGCATGCCACTTTGGGTTGGGTCTACGCAGGTTTGGGCGAAGCAGCCTCTGCGATCGCCGAAGGACAAAAAGCCATGGCCATGTGGCCCACTTCGAAATACCCGTGGAACGGTCCCGCGATAGAGGAGGTTATGGCGGGCATCTACGCGCTGCTGGGCGATGCCGATCACGCGATTCCGATTCTCAAGCGGCTATTGCAGACAACATATGGCGGCGCAATTACTCCCGCGCTGCTGCGACTCGATCCGATGTGGGATCAAATTCGCAACGATCCTCGCTTTCAAGAATTGGCCGCAGTAAAGAAACCGTGAATTCAAACAAGTTCCCATACGAAACGTCGAGGAACGCCGGTCTCGTCTCCAGAAAATTTCGGGGTAGGGATAAGCCCGACGCCACGGCCCTTTAATTCAGTGTTGGACGTGGAGCATTGGACGTTCGACGCTTTCTGAAAGGCATGGATAAAAACCAGAATGCCGCCGTCCTTATCGTTGGCCACGGCTCTACCGTAAATCCGGATTCCAGCGCGCCCACTTGGATACATGCGCGTGAAATTCAGGGCCGAAAAATTTTCGGGGATGTGCGCTGCGCTTTTTGGAAAGAGGAGCCGAGCCTGCGCGACGCCCGCTTTTTCTTCGACGATAAAACGATTCGCAAGGTTTTCGTGGTCCCGAATTTTATCAGCGAAGGTTATTTCACGCAGGCGGTAATTCCGCGAGAGCTGGAATTGAAGGGGCCGGTTACGACTCGCGCAAATGGCCAGATCTGGATCTATTGCGAACCGGTTGGCAACAATCCGATCGTAACGGAATTGCTGCTGGCCCGCGCCCACGAAATTGCACCCAATGTAGAGCCAACGGAGACCGCGCTCCTCATCGTTGCGCACGGAACCGAGTTGAACGACAACAGCGCGATCGCAGCCAAACGCGAGGCCGAGCGAATCCGCGCCCGCGGTGAATTCGCCAGCGTCGGCAATGCCTATATGGAAGAACCGCCGCTGATCGCGGACTGGGACGGACTGACGACCGCGATCAATGTCATCGTGGTCCCGTTTTTTATCTCCGACGGCTTGCACAGCTATGAGGACATCCCGAAATTGCTCGGAATCGACGGCAATAAATCTGATGTCTTCGGCAAAAATCCCTACCGCTTACGAGGCCGCTCCCTGTATTACGCCAGGTCGATTGGGACGGACCCGAGATTTGCCGATATCATCGTTGAGCAGACGCTAAATGCGGGTAACATGACCCATGCCGGCTACGAGAACAGCCAAGCCCCGTCGGGTGCCGGCCACAAAGGCGGGCCGGCCTGATCGCAGAAGCCGCGCGCTCCAGGAAATCGGCGCCACTATTATTGCCGGCGGCAAAGGACCAACCGTTGTCGAGGAAATTGCCGAACTGGTGCAACGCACCTGCAAATATCGCTGGGTCGGCGTTTACAAAATTAAGCGGGACGATTTTGTGATTGAAGCTGCCACCAATAAAATGAAACCGGCCTGCCCACGCTTTCCGGTAAGACAAGGCCTGAGTGCAAAAGCGGCAGAAGAACGGCGCACGGTAACTGTACCCGATGTCCACAAAGAACCGTGTTTTCTGCCAAATTTCTGGTCCACAAAATCGGAGATCATCGTCCCGATCATCGATGATGAACACGATCGGGTTCTGGGCGTGATCAACGTGGAAAGCGCGAAGGCCAACGCCTTCGGCAAATCGGACCGCGATTTTCTCGAAGGTGTCGCGCGGATTATCTGGCGCGCTCTTCGGTGAAGGAATTCGGGCAGCTGCTCGAGTCATTGCTGGCGGAAAAAAGCTCCCGGATTGGCCAGTTGGAGATCTCGGCGTCTGCTGGAGGCTTTGTGGTATGTCATCGTGATGATGTTGGGCGGGATGATGTGACACCCCGCGAGATCGAGGACGTATTCGAGATCGCGAAGTTTGACAATTCCGGAAATTACCGGCCGCTAAAGACGGCGCCGAATCTGCGGCATGGCTGGAAAATTTTTGCCAACAATTCCGCGGAGCTTCAACAGGCGGTTAATGCGATTTATCCCGGCAGGCTTGCCGTTCTACACGCGTTCGAATCGGGCAAACTCGTCACGACGTCGTTGCGTGAGACATTAAGTCGCCAAAGTGGCATGTACCGTGTCGCTGCTAGAATTTCGGACCAACAGCTGGACGACCTCGTAGGCAACTTTTGCCGTTCTGATGGCGGATGTTTGCGCACGATCTTGTGGAAGCGGGATGACAAGGGGACGCTCCCATCGACCCAATTACCGTCAGAGAAATTCGATCCTGCCCACGATCAGACGGGAAGAAATGAAAAGTGCATTCCGCTTCTGTGTCAGGAAGCATGCAATCTCTTAGTGGCCGCGTGCCGCGAGAAAGTGAAGGAGGGCGCCGCGCCGTCGGCGCCCTAAATTTTGGGGCACGACCCGCCTGCGCCTGGCTACGGCGTGGCAGGCAGCGTGTATCCTTCCAGTCAACGAATAGGACTTAGCGGCGTCGCCCAAGCTAGAGATATTTTTTTATCTGTAGCGGGGTCTATGACCGCCGAAATCCCGAGAAAACGGCGCTCATAGAGCAGCGTCACAGCGCCTGATTTGCGACAGTTGTAGACTGCCGCTACAGCAGAAAATGATTCTTCGTGCGCGCACCGTGGTCACAATGGACGGCCCGCCGATCGAAAATGGCGCGGTTCGCGTGCGCGGCGATCGCATCCTTGAAGTCGGCGAATCGTCCCAACTCGCGTCGAGTAATGATGAAATCGTCGACCTCGGTGAGCACATTCTCTTACCGGGATTAATCAACGCTCACTGCCATCTCGATTACACCTGCTTGCGCGGCAAGATTGCTCCGCCGCAATCGTTCGCCGATTGGATTCGCGCTATCAATGCGGAAAAGGCCAAGCTTTCGGCCGAAGACTACGTCGTTTCGATCAACCAAGGCTTGGCAGAAGCAAAACAATTTGGAACAACCGCAATCGCGAATCTGACCGCATTTCCGGAGCTAATTGCGAAAACAGATGAACCAATCTGGGCGTGGTGGTTTGCGGAGTTGATTGACGTCCGAAACCGAGCTCAAAACTTGACGGCTTTAAGCCGTCAAGTTTCAGGAGTAAATGGAATCGTTAATCGAGCCCTGGAACAATTGAGCGCCGCAAATCAAAGAGGGTTTGCGCCGCATGCACCGTTTACCGCCTCAGCGAATCTCTACCGATGCTGCGAGGAAATTGCGCAACGTGAAAAGATCTTTCTAACTACGCACCTGGCTGAATCGCGCGAAGAGATGCAAATGTTCCGCGAAGCGAACGGACCTCTCTACGATTTTTTAAAAGAGATCGGTCGCGACATGAGCGACTGCGGCGGGACGACGCCGCTTTCGCGCTTTGCAGATCTGACCGACGCTTCGGCTGCACAAGGCTGGATTGTCGCGCATCTGAACGAGGTGAGTGAAACGGATTTTGATTTGCTACGAAAAAGGAAATTCTCAATCGTGCATTGCCCCCGCAGCCATGCCTATTTCGGGCACACCGATTTCCAATTCGAGAGGCTGCGCGAGCTCGATTTCAACGTTTGCCTGGGCACGGACAGTCTTGCGAGCAATGATGACCTAAGTTTATTCGCAGAAATGCGAAAATTTCAGGAACGATTTCATTTTGAACCGCAAAAAGTCCTGGAAATGGTAACAATAAATCCAGCGAGAGCTCTGAAACAACGGGATCAGCTCGGAAAAATTCGCCAGCGTTTTATGGCAAATATCATTGCTCTACCATTTACAAAGTCACCACACATTTTTGAGACAATTCTCAATTTTGTCGGCAAAGTTCCATGGATCATGCTCCATGGCAGAATTAGCTCTTAACTTTTTCCACATTTCCTCTTTCCTTTTCTCAAAACTGAAATATTCTCCGCGCTGCGAATGGCCAAAATCGTAATCATCGATGACGAGCCCGCGATGGTCGAAGTCATCGTTACCCTTTGTCGAGAAAAAGGTCACCAAGTTTTCCCCTTCAACTCTGCACCGAAAGCCGTCGAACAAATGGATTCCATTCAACCTCATGTCGTCATCGCCGACATCCGAATGGAAACCATGACGGGATTCGATGTCCTCCGGCACGTCCGCGAACATCTTCGGCAAACTGCCGTCATTTTAATCACCGCCTACGCCTCGGTTGAGACCGCAGTCGAAGCGATGAAGATGGGCGCGTATGATTATGTTACCAAACCCTTCAAGATCGACGAGCTGCAGATGACGGTGCAGCGCGCGCTCGATTACCAGGCAGCGCTGCGCGAGAACGTCTACCTGCGGAAGGAACTCAAGAACAAATACAAATTTGAAAACATCATCGGTACCAGCCGCAAAATGCAGCTGGTTTACAGCCTTATTAATAAGGTCGCCGACACCGACAGCACCGTTTTGATCCAGGGCGAAAGCGGGACCGGCAAGGAATTGGTCGCGCGCGGTCTGCATTTCAACAGCAACCGGCAGCATCACCCATTCGTCGCCATCAATTGCAGTGCGCTTCCGGAAAATTTGCTCGAGTCGGAATTATTCGGTCACAAGAAAGGCGCCTTCACCGGGGCGGTGGCGGACAAACGTGGACTGTTCGAAGAAGCGAATCTGGGCACGATCTTTCTCGACGAGGTCAACTCTATGGCGCCGCAGCTGCAGACAAAACTGTTGCGCGTCTTGCAGGAGCGCGAAGTGCGTCGTGTCGGCGATAACAAGAGTTCGCCGGTAAATGTGCGAGTTGTCGGCGCGACCAATGAGGCGCTGCTGCCAAAGTTGAAAGATGGCACTTTCCGCGAGGATTTGTACTACCGGCTGGCGGTCATTCCCATTGAGATTCCACCGTTGCGCGAACGGTTGGAAGACGTGCCGTTGTTAGTGAACCACTTTTTGCAAAAGCAGGCTGCAGCCGCCGGAGGCGATACGAAGAAAATTGATCCGAAAGCCGTCGATATTCTTTGCCACTACGATTATCCCGGAAATGTCCGCGAATTGGAGAATGCGATCGAGCGCGCCTGCGCCTTGTGCGAGAACGAGATAATTCTGCCAGCGGATTTGCCCCCAAACATCGTGTCGACGGCACTCGGCGAAAAGGCGGAACAGGCGCGTGCCTCGATGCCAGTCGGCGAACCATTAGAGGATTTTATTCAGCAACAGGAGCGCGGTTACATCGACGCAACGCTGGCACATTGCGGCGGCTCACGCGAGAAGGCCGCGACCATGCTCGGGATCAGCATGGCGACCCTTTACCGCAAGGTCGAACCGAAGAAGAAGTAAAAGGCGCATTCACCGACGAACGCCAAGGAGCGGCTGTTCCCAAACTGCCGACCTTATAATGCGGCAGCTCGGCCGCTGACTTACCAGCTAAACCAGCACCTAGCCGCGCTTGCTGAAGACGCGGAGTTGCTCGGCTTCCTTTTGAAGTTGATCAAGTTGATCGAGCGCAGCCTGCTGCTGCTTTAGAATCTCGTCGTTTTGCGCCTTTAATTCCTGAAGCTCCTTAATGTTTGCTGCGGTTTCCACCTGTTCCTTTGCGGCCTCAGCGGGAGCAGCGACAGCAGCGGTAGTGGGCGCTGTTGGCGTCGTAGCCGGTGTTGGTTCAGAAGGTTGGGGAACACCGATGACTGTTGGTTCGGAAGTTTGAGCAACGCCGATGATAGCACAACCAACCATCGCCGCGCCGATTATGAAAATTCGCAAAAGGTGCATTTCATCGGCCTCCGCGGCTTGAATAAATTCGCGCCACCCGAATACTTTCGGCCAGAGTGGCAAGTTTCTCATCGATCTTGACCTGATTGGCCGCCATCGCGGCTTGCTGCGCCCGAACTTCCTTGATTAGGGCAGCCAGTTCCAGCTGGGCGGGAGCCTGCTGCGGAGCCTGCGCCGGCGCGAAAGAAACAAGTGTTACGATTGCGCAAAACGCAAACAGAAGCGTTGGTTTCATAGACAGTATTTCTCTTCCAGAGCAATTCGCGTTCCGTTATTTGAACTTTCCCTCTAAACACGGCGTGGAAACTGCTTGCGAGTGCCTCACAAGAACAATATCCTTGTCACGATGGCCGCGCAGGGGATGCATCAATCGCAGAATCTTTCTCTGCAACAGGTTCTCGCGCCACAGCTTCAGCAAAGTCTCCTCATTCTTCAGGCGCCATTGCTCGAACTGCGCAACCTGGTGCAGCAGGAAATGGAAACCAACCCGGTGTTGGAAGAGCTCCCGACCGATCCCGATAATCCTTCAACGACCGAATCGGCGGCGAACGATCAAGAGTTCAAGGAGGAATTCGATAAGCTGGCCAAACTGGACGAAGAATGGCGCGATTACATGGCGCAATCTGGCAGCTACAGCGCCCGGGCCCACGAAGACGAAGAAAAACGCCAGTTCTTTTTCGATTCCATTGCCACCACTGAGACCCTGCAACAGCACCTGATGTCACAACTTAATCAGCAGGTGCTGAATGCGAACGACCGCAAAACCGCTGAGCTCATCATTGGCAACATCGACGACAATGGGTTTCTCCAGACCACCCCGGAGGAAATGGCGCTCAATACCGGCATCGCCAGGGACGATTTCGAACACATGCTCACGCTCATCCAGAGTTTCTATCCACCGGGCGTGGGCGCGCGCGATTTGTGCGAATGCCTCCTCATTCAGTTAAAACGCGACGGCAAAGGCAACAGTCTGGAATACAAAATCATTGCCGAACATATGCAGGATTTGGGCAAGCGCCGGTTCCCTGAAATCGCGCGGCGCATAGGCATTAGCGTCGAGCAGGTGCAAAAATGCGCCAATAATATTGCGCAATTGGAACCCCGACCAGGGGCGATCTTTGCCGAGGCCCCAAAAAATTACGTGGTGCCAGATGTGACCGTTGAAAAAGTGAACGGCGAATACCAGGTCATCCTCAACGGCGACCAGATTCCGCATCTGCGCATCAGCAACACTTACAAGGACATCATGGCACAGGATGGAAATGGAAGTGAAGTAAAGGATTACATCCGCGACAAAATCCGGAGCGGAAAGTTCCTGATCAAATCGATTCACCAGCGTCAGCAGACAATTTCCAACATTGCGCACCAGATTGTTTCGCGGCAGCGCGATTTTTTTGACAAAGGCTCATCGCAGTTAAAACCGATGACGATGGTGCAAATCGCAGACGCGGTCGGGGTGCACGAGACCACCGTCAGCCGCGCCATCAGCGGCAAATACATGGCCACGCCGCAAGGTGTTTACGAGATGAAATATTTTTTCACGCCCGGCTACCAGACCGCGACTGGTGAATCGATGAGCAACACCAGCGTCAAGGAAGCCATTCTGGATCTGGTGAAAAATGAAGACGGCAGCGCGCCGCTAAGTGACAAGGAGATCGTCGAGATCCTGAGCAACCGCGGCATTCCGATCGCGCGCCGCACCGTCGCAAAATATCGGACCGAGCTCAATATTTTGCCGAGCAACATGCGGCGGAAATACTGAGGCTTCGCCCCTCGTTGAAGCGTCAAAGCGATAAAGAGTTAAAGCGCTCAGCGATGACGGCGCTCGATTTTTTCCGATGCTTCAACTCTTTAACTTTTCAACACTTTTCATGAATGCTACTCTCCGCGCCGCCGTCATTCAGGAATGGCGTGGCCTGCCTGAGAAAAAAGTGCGACCGGATCAGTGGGAAACGCCGGGTGTCTTGCTGCCAAAGCTGATGCAAAAGCTCGGACTGAAAGAGCGACTGCGCGAAAGCGAAGTGATCGACGCCTGGTCATCGATCGTCGGTGAATTCATCGCCGCCCATTCCGCGCCGGTAGCGTTACGCGAAGGCGTCCTCTATGTCCGCGTCCTCCAGCCGTCGCTGCATTACGAACTCGAACGCGTCGTGAAGACGCAAGTTTTGCGCAAGCTTAAGCAACGTTTTGGCGGCAAAACCATTCGCGATTTGCGGTTCCGAATGAGTTGATCGGTATCTGTCATTTACTATTTCGCCCGCCGCCTCAAAGACTCGCATCTCCACGGCCTGCTGGTAATCTCGCCCGAGCGTGATCGATCGCATTCACATTGAACAATTGGAGATTCTGGCGTGTGTCGGTGTGCAGCATTCTGAGCGCGCGCAGCCGCAGCGGTTAGCCTTGAATGTGACCTTCTGGCCGAAAAAGTCCGGGCCACGGGATCATATCGCTGATACAGTGAATTACTCCGAAGTCGCCGCGTCGCTCAAAGAATTCGTCGCTCAACGGGATTATCGATTGATCGAAACGCTGGCCGAAGAGATGGCGGGGCATTTGCTCGCGCGTTTTCCCCTGCGCAAGGTCGCAGTCGAAGTGCGTAAATTCGTTCTGCCTGACGCGGACCATGTTTCCGTGACCGCGATTCGGGAGCAATAATCCGATCGACACGATCATGAGGACGGAACGATTTTCATCCCCTTCGGACGGACCGCTGGTCCAGTGAATTAAGAACGATTCGCTTTTCGCGCGGCGACGTTATTTATTTCCCGCATGGAGGAACGCGAAAACTGGACAACCATCTCGAGCGATGCCCATTTCGCTGACGATCATTTATCGGTCGTGACGGAGCGCGTGCGCACGCCGCACCGGACCGATGCCCATGCCTGGACAATTGTGCGGCGTAAATCCGCCGTCGTGGTCGCGGCGATGACCGCGGAAGGAAATTTTGTGCTTATTCAGCAGGAGCGTATCCCTATTCGCAAAGCGATTTGGGAAATGCCCGCCGGGCAGGTCGATCAGCTATGCGACTTCGGATCATTTCGCGATGTGGCGCTGCGTGAGTTGCGCGAGGAAACCGGCTACGCGTTGGCGCCCAATGGCGAAACCATTTTCCTCGGTGATTTCTTTTCCTCGCCGGGTTTCACTGACGAACGGGAGTTCCTATTTCTTGCCCGTCCGGTGCAGCGTGTCGCGCAAACGCATACTTATGTCGATGCCGAAATGATTTTGGAATGCCGCGAATTTTCGCCGGCGCAAATCACTGCCATGGTTGCGGACGACACTATTCGCGATGCCAACACCCTCAGCATGTGGGCGCGTCTGATCGCGAAAGGAATCATCCAGTTGCCGGCCCGGTAACATGGCGCTGCGCGACATCTTCAAATTTCGCGAGCTGCCGGAGAGCGAAACCTCCAAGCCATTTCTCGAACATCTCGAGGACCTGCGCTGGACCATTGTGAAAATGGCGATCACGCTGATGGCCGCCATGATCTTATGTTTCGCTTTTCGCGGCACGCTGGTGCGCATTCTGCAGACGCCGCTGCAGGAGGTAGATCCGAATGTCGGCGTGCTGCGCGCCCTCGGCATCACCGACTCGATCGTGATTTCGTTTCACCTCGCCTTTTATGCCGGTATCGTCGTTTCCTTTCCCCTGCTCCTTTTTTTTGCAGCTGAATTCGTTCTTCCAGCGTTGACTGTACTGGAGAAAAAGATTCTGTTCCCGGCCATTGCCGTCAGCTTCGCCTTGTTTCTTACCGGCGTTTTAACCTGCTACTTCTGGCTGTTGCCGAAAACGATTCTGTTCTTTTTTCGCGACACCCAGTCGCTCGGCTGGGCTCCGACCTGGACGGTGCAGCAATATTATTCCTTCGTGACCCGTTTCACGATCGGGTTCGGTCTGGCGTTTGAGTTACCGGTGGTGGTACTGGTGCTCGTTCGCTTTGGGTTACTCACCTACGAATTCATGGCGCGAACCCGGCCTTACGCCATCGTGCTTATCCTCATTCTCGCCACCATCATCACCCCGACGCCAGATGTCCTTACTCTCATCGCGATGAGTCTGCCGATGGTCTTTCTTTATGAAAGCTGTATCTGGATCGCGTGGTTCATGAAGCGCAGGCAGGCGCGCGCCGCATGAGGCGGCGCGAGTGGAATAATGAAGTATCAAACTGATGGTGCAATGAAATCTCTTACGCCTCTCCCCCGTTACTCCTCTGCTCCCTTACTCGCTTCCTACATTGTATTTGCGGAATGATCTACGAACGCGTGTTTGAAGTCGTCGCCTTCGTGCTCGGTGCCTGTGTCGGCTCATTTCTAAACGTTTGCATCTATCGGCTGCCATTAAATCTCTCCGTAAACCAGCCGCGGCGTTCGTTTTGTCCATCGTGTAAAACCCAAATTCCGTGGCATCAAAATCTGCCTCTCGTTAGCTGGCTACTGTTGCGCGGACGCTGCGCCAGGTGCGGCGCGCGCATCGCCTTCCGCTATTTTGCGGTCGAACTGCTCACCGCGCTTTTCTTCCTCATCATTTGGAAATCTTTTCCGTGGCAGATCGCGATTGCTTACTGGGTTTTCATCGCGCTCGTTATCGCGGCCACCTTCATCGACTTCGAGCATTTCATCATCCCGGACGAAATCACCATCGGCGGCACGGTTGCCGGAGTGCTCGCCTCAATCGCCGTCCCCCGATTGATGAACACGGATCGCCGGCTGATGGCGCTGCTGATCTCCGTCGCTTCAGCTGCACTGGGTTACGCATTGCTCTGGCTTGTCCTCGAGGGCGGCAAAATTGTTTTCGGCAAAAAGCGAATCCGGCTCGAAAAACCAACCGCCTTCAGCTGGACACGTCACGGTGAGGACGCCGATTTTGTCGTCGGCGACGAGAAAAGTTTGTGGAGCGATTTCTTCGCCCGCGAGAAGGACCAACTCTTATTGCATTGTTCGAGCGCCAAGATTGCCGATCGCGAATATGTCAACACGATTTTGCGGTTTCACTACAATCGCGTTCAGGCCGATTCCGAGACATTCGAACTTGATCATCTCGACGATATCAACGGAATGGCTAACGAGATTGAGATTCCACGCGAAGCCATGGGCCGGGGCGATCTGAAATTTCTCGCCTGCATCGGCGCTTTTCTCGGCTGGCGCGCCGCTCTCTTCGCCATCTTCGCCGGCTCGCTTTACGGTTCCGCCATCGGTCTCGTCACGCTAATCCTTGGCAAACGCGTCTGGTCGCTCAAACTCCCCTTCGGCCCCTACCTCGCCCTCGGTGCTATCACCTGGATGTTTTGTGGAGATTCGATCATGCGCTGGTACCAGACATTCTTGCGCCCGTACTAACCCTAATTTCAACGCTTGAGATTCATAAAAATCTCGCCTCTGCTGCAATCGCGTTAACGCTGTAAGTGTTGCTTAAGTTATTCTTGGTCGTCCCATCGAGACGATCAATCATTCGTCTTTCCGGGTCCCCACAGGGCGCGGCCCGGCTTGGCGCCGGTGTGTTCGCCGTCCTTCAGCACCTGGACGCCGTTGACGAAAACGTGTTTCATCCCGACGGCGTACTGATGGGGTTTGTCGAAGGTGGCGCGGTCCGCGATTGTCGCAGGATCGAAGACGACCACGTCGGCAAACATCCCTTCTTGAATGAAACCGCGGTGATCAAGACCGAGATTCGTCGCTGGCAACCCGCTCAGGCGTCGCACTGCTTCCGGCAAGGTGATTACCTTTTCATCGCGCACATATTTCCCGAGCACACGGGCGAAATTTCCGTAGGCGCGCGGATGCGGATTTGATTTCAGAAACACGCCTTCCGGCGCCTGCGAGGCTTCATCGGAACCAAACGAAATCCAGGGCTTCTGCAATTCCTTCTTCACGTTGTCTTCCGACATGATGAAGTAAACCGTGCCGATCCGCGATTCGTCTTCGGCCACCAGATCCATCGCGGTGTCGATCGGGTCTTTGCTGCGCATCTCTGCCACTTTGGCCAGGGTTTTGCCCGTGAGCGGTTTGAGTTTATCGGACTTAAAGGCGGCAAGCAAAATATTGTCGGGCGAACCGGCGCCAAGATAAAGGTTTTCCCATTTGTCGCTGTCGACGCTCACCTCAGCCTTGATTTTTTCGCGCGTTACCGGATCGCGCAATCGTTTGAACAATGCATCGTAGCCGCCGTCTTCGGTCCACGGTGGAAAACAAGCGTCGAGTCCGGTGCCGGCTGCAGTGTAACTGTACATATTGGCGCGCACTTTTAGACCATCTTTTTGGGCCTTTTCAATCCGCGCCAGGAGTTCGTCGACCTTGGGCCAATTTTTCTGGCCGGCGGCTTTGATGTGATAAATCTCAGCCGGAATATTCGCTTCGCGCGCGATCCGAAACAGTTCATCGAGCGCTTCGAGCAACTGATTTCCCTCGCTCCGCATGTGCGAGATATATTTGCCTTTGTACCTGGCCGCGACTTTGCAGAGCTCGATCAGCTCGTCAGTCTTGGCGTAAAATGCGGGCGGATAAATCAGCGATGTGCCAATACCCAGAGCGCCCGCTTCCATTTCCTTCCGAACGAGCTCGCGCATTTGATCCATTTCCTGGGGCGTTGGTATTCGATCATTAAATCCAATCACGTAAGCGCGAACGGTCGTCGCGCCGAGAAACGACGCGGCATTGCAGGAGATCCCGCGTTTCTCCAGGTACTGCAAATATTCTGCAAGCGTGTTCCATTTGATCTCGTATTTGATGTCGGCCTGGTTCTTCAACATATACTGGCGGAGTCGATCGTTTACTGGGCCCATCGATTCGCCTTCGCCCATGATTTCGGTGGTCACGCCCTGGCGAATCTCGCTTTGCGATCGGCCATCCTGAATGAGCGATTCCGTCGACCACGAAAGCATATTGATAAAGCCGGGGGCCACGGCGAGACCCCGCGCGTCGATCGTGGTTTTGGCGGTGGCATTCGCCAAATCGCCTATGCCGGCAATGCGATCGCCGCGGATGGCGATATCTGTGATCCGAGCCTCGGCACCGGTGCCGTCATAAAGCGTCCCGCCCTTAATAATAACGTCGAACGGCGGATCGGCTGAGGCGATTTGCCCGGAACTAACGATCAGGACGAAGATTAAATAGCGGAGGCAGCTTCGCATTCGATGCATTCAGGTAGGTATCAGCGTCTTGCCGAAAAGTCGACCGAACAAAGCCAGGACAAATACCGGCTAAATGGAGGGTAGGCTTTCAGCCGGCCAAAAGAGAACGGGCAAGTTGCCCCATCAGCTTCGCAGGTCCGAGCCGAACTGGAGTTAGCTCGCCGTACTACTGCGGGCCCATCATCTCGGATGCCGGAATCTCGCTCCGGTACTCTTCAGATACCCCTTTTTTCGTTTTTTTGTTTGTGTCGATCATTACCTCTGAGTTTCGACTGGAAAGGCAGCCGGAAAACGCAAACGCGCAAAGAATAGCAATTCGAAAAATTTGATTCATTCTTAAGCACTCAACCTATTTGCAAATCAACCGAATTTCCATCGTGATCTGATATTCCCGTCGACGGACAACGAAGATTCCGATCCATTCAGCGCACATGACAATCGACGGGCTACGAAGAACCTGCCGACAAAGCAGTTACTTTCCTGAGTCGGTCAGCAAACGAACAAGGTCATCCTTCCACAACTCCGCGAGGGCACGTGAATTTTCTCCAATTCCGGGCCAGGATCGTAATCACGCGATGCTTCCAGCGCGTAAAGCACGTCGTTCGCGTCGTCGCTTTTGAGATGTTCGCCGGCAAACTTGTCGAGAACTTCGTCCGTTTTTGCGAAGTTAGGCGCTTCCTTTTGTCGCAGCAACGGATTGCTGCTCATAAACCAAAGCATCTCGGCCGCAGTCCGCAGACTCGGTGGTTGGGCTTTGTACTCGCCACCGTTCCACGCTGGGTCGCCGCGGATTGCATCGATGATAATGCGCCGCCAGGCACGGTTACGTCCGGAAATTTGCGTCGGAAGACTCGCTAACGGCAAGAGTGAGTCCATGAAGTCGGGATGAATCTCGCCCCAAAGCCAGGTATGCATCCCGCCCATGGACGTCCCCATCATCAGGCGCGCGTGATTCACACCAAGGCCGTCTGTGAGTAACCGGTATTGCGCTTCGACCATGTCGCGGTAGCCGTAGCGCGGAAATTTTGCGTGCAGGCCATCGCTCGGCTTACTCGATTTCCCGTGACCGATTCCATCGGGCACAACAATGAAAAATTTCGCGGCGTCGAGTGGCTGCCCCGGACCGAACAGCTCGCCGGCAAATTCCGGGCGAAAGAATTGTGCACCGCTGCCGGTTGTTCCGTGCATGATCAAGACCGCGTTTGCCGTTTTTTCCTGTGCATTCTTTTCCGCCTTTCCCAGGGTGCGGTAATGAATACGCAATTCCGGTAGCGTCTCGCCGCTGGTGAACTTAAAATCGCGAATGATATAGTCGCCTTCCGCGGGCGCAGGATAATCAGCCGCCCGCGCTGTTGCCACGACCAGGAGAAATACTGAGAGGTAGCGAATCATTATCGTGATTACCATCAGCTCAGTCGCCTTTCCAGTCAGCGTCCGAGCCGGATTGGCGAATGGCTGGACACCTAACTTCCAAAAAGGCCGAGGCATGGTATACCGGTGACGTGGGTGAGCCCGTCGGGAAGATCGACAAGCCGGAGCCGCGTTGGCAGGTGGTACTGGCGTTGCTTGCCGTTGGTGGAATTTATGTTGCGCTGCCGCGAGCCCTGATCGCCGGCCCAAAATGGGTCCTTCCGATTTTCATTGCGGTGCTGATCGCGCCGACGGTGGTGGCACATCGCATGGGGAAGCATTCCCTGAATCGTGTCCTGGGTATCATCATCAGCAGCGTCATTACCTTGGCGCTGCTTGCATCGGTCGGTTTGCTCGTTGCCGCCGTACCCACTCATAAGGAAGAACCGGTCGCACTCTTGCGTTCAGGTGCTGAACTTTGGTTTACCAACATGCTTGTTTTCGCCCTGTGGTACTGGCGATTGGATGGCGGCGGACCGACCGCTCGGCGTCAACGGCACGAGTTCGGCAGCCGTAGCTTCGTCTTTCCACAAATGCAGATCGAAAAAATTGAGCGCGGCCGCTTTGAGTGTCAGGGGTGGCAGCCTCATTTCGTCGATTATCTTTTTATCGCCTGGACGACCAGTTCGACCTTCGGTCCAACCGACGCACCTTTGCTCGCCCGGTGGGCAAAGATTCTCACCATGGTCCAGATCGGAATCTCATTAACGATTGTGATTGTGTTGATTTCGCGCGCGGTCGGAGTGCTCTAATGGCGCTTTAGCGGTGCTGCCGTTCGGCTTGGATTCTGTTGAGCAGTTCGGCGTGGGTTTGCTCAAGTTCATTCGCAAGTTTCACCCTTGCTTGCAGCGCCTCTGGATATATTTCGAATCGCCTGCGGAGTCTTTTCGTGGCCGGATCGTAAAAGAAGGAGACGTCCTGGTCGAGATTCGGCACGATCAGTTCGTCGCTTAATTTTTGAAAACGCGCCATGCGGGCTAGTCCCCAGCGAATCACCGATTCGTCGTTGCGGAGGGCGTTGAGCGTGTCCAAGTCAATCAGTTGCGTGCCACCGGATTGAAGCCACGTGGCAAAGTCACCCGCGCTGTAATCGGTAATGAAGACAAACGGCTTAAGCGACGGCATTTCACCACCGTCTAGTGCTCGTTGAAACTCTTCGGCTTCGCGTTCTTGTTGCGCACGGTTAAGTTTTGCCCCCTCGATTCCTTCACGCAGCGTTCGCTCGATTGAAGCCAGGATTCGGTCGCGCCGTTCTGCGTCCTGCTGATGCTGCTGAAAATTGTTCAGCCAGAATGCGGCATAGACGCCGATAAAAACCAGGACCAACTCTGCCACCCACCCGCCCAGCCGCCGCCAAAATGTCATGCGGCTCGTTGTTTCCCCCATTAAGGCAATGATCTATGTGCAAGACAATTCAGCAAACGCAAAGAGAGACAGACAACGCCGAGGAAAACCGGGGTCCCAAAATTTGAGCTGGTGAAATAAAAATCTACCGACCGCACCGGAAATAGGGATTTTTCCTATCAGCTTTTCGGGCCGCCGCCCGATTGTATTGCCGCGCCCGTTCCGACAAAGTTCACGGGTGAAAATGACATCGCCGGTCCGATTGGATCTTGCCGACCGTCTGATCGTTTTGCGCCGACTGGACCGATTTCGCAAATGGCGATCTCTAGACGACCAACGCTTTTGCCGGTGCTGTCACAAATTTATTAGTGGCCGCCAAATCGAGGTGATCGAAGGAACCAAAGACGAAGATTTTCATCTCGCTTGTCCGACAACGGACTGTTCGTCCAGCATGGAAGACTGGGTTTACCCAGGTGAAATTGTGCAACCACCGGATCGCTGGCGTCGCGTCGTTCGCGTTGTCGACAAGGATGGAGAACGATTCATCGTCTGCGTAAAGTCGCAGGCGTATTCGCGCCGGCGACTTTCACAGCAAGTGGTATTCGGTTCAAGGAGCGCCGCCTGATGCTGACCCACGAACCATTGCCATCCAAGGAACGCTCGCATTTCTATCGTTGTCCGGGTTGTTCTGAGATGGTGGACGGGCGACAATTGTCGGAAGTGCTGATGCATCATCAGCATGTCTTAGACTCTTATCGGCTCGGCCTCTTGCGCGGGTTCGATGCTGCGCGGGCAAAGGCGACGGTTAAACGAAGGCGAAAGGCCGGCGGACATTAGGCCGGCACTTTCCGTCCGACCATCGCTATACACGAACGGCATATTCGTCCGGGACACAAGCACGGCCGGCGCGTGCGGCGTACACCTGGGTGAACTCAGCGCCAAAGAGCAGGATTTGCGAGGAATAGTAGATCCAAAGCAGAAGAGTGATTAACGAGCTCGCAGCCCCGTAGGCCGACGCCGCTGTGCCGCTGCCCAGGTAAAGACCGAGCGCCCATTTTCCGATAGCAAATAATATTGCTGTCATGACCGCGCCGATCCAGACATCGTGCCAGTGGATTTTCACGTCGGGCAGAAATTTGTAGATCGAAGCAAACAAGAGAACGACAACAACAAAATCGAAGATCAAATAGACGACGACTGCAATGACGATGCCGCCCGGGAACATGGCCTGTAGGTAGGCGCTGAAACTTTTGAGCAGGCTTTCGATCACCAGGGAAACCAGGAGCAAAAAACAGACGCCTGCTACCATGGCAAAGGAAAGAAAACGCGCGCGGATAAACGCAGCGATCCCGAGCCTGGGCTTGGCCTTTACGCCCCAAATGGTGTTAAGCGCATTTTGTAACTGCCCGAAAACGCCGCTGGCACCGAAAAGTGCCAGCAAAATTCCGATGACTGACGCTAACGAACTTTTGTTCGATTCCGAAGCTTTCTCCGCGATATTTCGCACCACCTCAACGGCACTCTGGTCCAGAAAGTAACTCATCTGGTCCGTTAGTTTTTTCCAAGTACCGGCGGGATCGTCGTGAAACAGGAAGCCAACGACTGCCAGGAGCAGAAGCACTAGTGGAGCGAGCGAAAAGACGGTGTAGTAGGCGAGAGCGGCGCCTAACTGTGGCGCTTGATCCTCGAGCCATTCGGTGAAGGTCTGCCTAAACAAGCTGAATGAATTAACGAAAAATGATGTGCGTTTCCCCGGCATAGTGGTTCCCTCCTCTGCTGATTCGCACAAGCGAGGCATCGGGGATGCGGATGAATCTCTCCACCACCGATGGCGGTGGGACGACCCACCATTTTATTCTTTTTTCTTTTCTGGATCTACCTTGGGCAAATCCTGTTTGTTCTCGCTCAGGGTTCCCGTAAACGCCTGGATGAATGCGTTTCGAAAAACATTAAAGATAGTCGTCATCACCGCCGTTTTCGGATCTTCGAAGCTCCCGCTAAATGGCGCCTTCGTGCCGAAACGATCCTTCGGTTGATTGCGAATCATTCGCGTCAATCCGCCGACAATTCCCTGCCAGACAAAATCGATCGGATTATCAGAGTCGTGGGCCGGGTTGAAAATTGCCATGTGATCGAATACCGGCTCGACGTAGCCATTAAAGCGGCCGCTGTTCGAGGTCATCTCGGTCGCGAGTTTCAATGTCCCGGTTTCAAAGGTGATGCCGGCGTAAGCTTTGGCGAAATCGTTTAGCTTGACTAGGGGCACCTCGCTCAATTCGCTCCGAAGAGTGAAGGTTGGCTTCTCCGCGTAGGGATCGAGCGCGATCTGAGCGCGCACATCACCTACGCGCAACGGGCGACCTTCAATTTGAAGCTCCGCCACCATGGTTTTGGATAGCTTCTTACTGTTGGTCAGGTTTGTCGCCACCATCTGCACTCGATCAAACGTGATTTGCACCTTCGGAGTTCGGGAGAAGTCGCGATAATGCACTTCGCCGTTATGAACGGTGAAACGATTGATTTTCAGCGGATAAAGCTCCTTGATCTTCTGCAGCCAGGGTTTGTCCACGCCCACCTGCGAATTCGCTTTGCTCGGCGCATTCACGAAATTCATCTGCGGGTCGAAGAAATCGACGTTGCCAACGAAGGCGCCGTTGAAAAGCGCGCGCCATTGCACCGAAAAATCAATCAACGGCGCGGAAAAGAATGGGACTGGCACATGGCCGGTCGTCTTTACGATCTCGACATGGTGAATTTGGTAAGCGCCACGCCACAGATGCAGAGTTACGGCTGCGACATGACCACGATACTCCGGCACTTCGGACAATTTCCGATTGACGTAATCGCGGACCCAAAACGGGAGTAACGCCCGGACAATGACGAGTACAGCGAGAAGAAACAGCCCGATGTAGAAGGGCGCCCGATAGAAGCGGAACTTCCGTTTCATATGTCCAAGCGGGCGTGCGGAAATGCATCGCTCCAAAAAAGAACGCGCTTCGCCAGAATGAAGGATGTGCCGAATTGCTTTTTCCCGCTAAGCAACGGGCACGCTAAACCGCACCTAGGTGCAGCCGCGCAAGAGAAAAATCAGTAGCAGAATTGGAATCGGAATCCCCAGCAGCCACAGCAAAATGTAACCGGTGGCAGCCGTCTCTTTTGCTCGATCGATTATTTTCATTCTCGTCCCTCTTTCCAGCACCATTTCGTATCTGGCCACGGAATTGCGCTTGCGCGGTTTGTCCCGGATATCGATTAGATTTGATCAATGATGCTTGTGAGTAGTGTTTCGCGCCCGCCTGCGTTGAGCCTGCACGCGACAAACGTTCTCAACCCAGGCGCGAAGTTCATTTAACGACATGAAATTCACGATCCGATCAGCCGGAATCTTTGCCGCTAATGCCGCGGCCAGCGCCAAATCGATAAATTCGAGTTGCCATGGATGGTGCGCATCTGTGCCTATGGAAATTCGTGCACCGCAACGCTTCGCAATTCTGAGCAGACTTAGATTTAAATCCTGTCGGTCGGGGTAAGCATCGATCTCAACTGCTTTATCGAGGCGATTCGCTTCGCGAAAAACCGTCTCCCAATCAGCACGCAAGCCGGAACGATAATTATAAATGCGACCACGCGGGTGCCCGAGAATTTGGATATCCGGATTACGAAGGGCGGCGAGGTACCGTTCCGTCTGGTCGTCCTTGCGCCGCAAAGCAGAATGAAAAGAGCCGAGAACAAGATCGAGCGACCGCAAAGCCTTTGCGTCCATGTCGCCCTCGCCAGCAGGATTGAGATTCAGTTCAATCGAATGCAAGATGGTGATATTCTTTCCGGCTGAGCCAAGTTCGCGGTTAACTGCATCGATCTCGGCAGATTGTTGTTTCAGCTTTGCCTCATCAATCCCATTCGCAATCGACAGACCTTTGGAGTGGTCAGTAATGGCAATGTATTGGTAACCGCGCGCAACTGCAGCTTCTGCCATCGCACGAATATCGGCCGAGCCATCGCTCCATTGGGTATGCATTTGCAGGTCGCCACGAAGACGGACACGCCATGATGTTGCTTTGCTCAGCCGAAGACGACTTTCGGCGAGAGTGAAAAATTCTTTCCGCAACGGTGGGGGACGCGGCGGATGCTGTTTCCGCCGAATCCATTGCCGAATTTGTTTTTCCAGGAATGGGCCAACATGCGTAAGTTGCGTTAACGGCTCTTTGTGCGCGACCAGATCACGCGCTTCGATTTCCCAGAGAAACGCGCTGCGCGCGGCGCGACGGAATGCGCGCTGCAAAACATAGGAAGCCTTGCTCGCTTCCAACGAAAGTAGCTCAGCGATTTCGGCGTTGCTTGGTGGAAGATTGATGCGCGGTTGCAATTAAGGCTGAAGGAAGTACTGCGATGGACTTCTGGCGCTGACCCGCTGGAGCATAGCGTGGAGGTTTCGAACCTCGAAAGCGATCTGGATTTGTTCATCCGTTGTTGTCATCCAAAGCAACAGCTGCGGGGATCCCGCGCACCCACCACGAAACGGTAGCGAAAATAACAACGGTGTTAGTTTTCACCGGTTGTTCTGGCGCGGAATTCCTCGATAGACACGACTAACAACGACAAAGCCGATTGCAGGTCCTTTTTGCGGCCGAGATCCGCGAAATCCTAACCAATAACAATCATGAAAAAGATTCTAATTACTAGTTACTTGGCACCCTTCCGGCGCTTTCGTCATTTACCTTTGCACAAGAAATGACCGAGCAGTCCTCCAGTCGTGCCCGACCAATGTGGAAACGGCGATGCTCCCACCTTCGCTGAAGCCAGAGGGATCAAAGCTGGGCCGAAAATAGCCGATCATTTGCCGATTATGGGCGACCCTTTCGCGATTGGCTTAATTGTCCAAAACCTGATCGATAAGATGATCAAGTATAACCAGCGCCCCGGCTGCATTCGCCTGATGTCGCAAGCACCCGCTCTACTTTATTTGCGGCGCCGAGGGAAGCGCCCAATTTAGAAAGTGGCCTCAAAATGACTCTGTCTGTGCGACCAGATCGCATCCTTTGACTCACCGGACGAGCACTGCGATGGGCAACCGGTGGCCGCCCATCGCAGCTGTTCTCCTGCCTCTCCAGCACCGGCAAGAACGCTTAAACGGCTTGCGCTCTGACGTTGATCAATGTCTTCGCCAACTCTGTCAGCTTCTTATTGGTGGCCCCTTCTTCATCCAAAGTTTGCTGCAAAAGTCTGGCCCCTTCGCTGTCACCGAGCAATTCCGCGTAAGTACGAGCACAACCGTAACCCGCAATTTCATAATGCTCGACACGCTGCGCTGCCGCGATAAGACCGGCGTCGCGGACTTCATCCTCGGCATCTTCCTCAATCATCTCCTCGCCTTCCTCGATAAGGCCTTCCATTGCTCTGCACTTCGCGCCCCGCGGGTTGGCATCCTGACTTTCCAGGATTTTTTCCAACCGATTAACATGTTCTTCTGTTTGATCGAGATGCAGTCGGAATCCATCAGCCAGTCTTTCGCTCGAAGCAGCGTTGGCCATTTTCGGTAACGCCTTGGTCAGTTGCTTCTCGGCGCTGTAAAGGTCTTTCAATTCGTGAATGTAGAGATCTTTCAGTGTTTCTAGTTCCATAACGTTGGGATTTCGAATCTCGGCGATGATCTGGATTTGCTCTTTGTCGAACAATCTATCCTTCGACTTTATTTGCGGCGCTTGGTGCATTGCGTAATTTCAGGTCAGACGGCGCCAATCTCTTAAGCAAATTCATTCTGTATCCTACGAATTCGCTCTTGCCGGGGCGATCACGCGCGAATGCGCAACGTTTCACCTGCTACCCCTTTGTGATAGTAACCACCGACTCCGCAGAGCGTCGCCCTGTCAGCGCCATTTTGGCCAGGCCGCATCGGGAGCGAGACTGGGTCAAGCCGGCGCTTTTGACAGGCTTTTGATTTCACGGTCGCTTTCGTTTTGTGAAAAAAAATTCCTGGGAACGGCGGATATCGGCTTTGAGATAGCGTTTCATCAACTGCAGGGCCTCCTTGTTCTCTCTCGCGGTGTTGGAAATGACGCAATCGCGAGGAATTGCTAGCTCGTAGTCACGCATGTAAGCGTCATTGGCAGTAAAGAGAACACAAAAATTTCCCGCAATACCCGTAATGATAAGTCGCCGGACGCCAAGGTAACGCAGCAGCGTTTCCAAGGTGCTGGAGAAAAATCCGGAATGCTTGGGCTTCAATACAAAATAATCGTCCTCCTCCGGATGAAGCTCATCGATGAGCGAGCGGCTTTTTCCCTTGCGGCAATGCTCGATCAAAGCGTGAAAATCAGACCGCCATCGCCCGAAATTATCATTCACATAGATCACAGGAACTTCGGCTGCTTTCGCTCGCCTCTTCAACCGTGCAATGTTACCAGCCAAAGCCGGGATGAAACGGGCCAATTGTTTCGCCTCGGGGAAATCCAAATCGTTGATTACATCCACAATGAGCAAGGCGATCTCCGATTTGTCGGGTGCGCTGCCATGCAGATCCGAATTCTTAGAGCGCAGCGATTTTCGAGAAGTTGTACGAGGCATGAATTGACTGCAGCCATCAATAAATCGCGCTTGATCTCGCGAATGAATGCAGCCTTACAAATTGCATGAAGAAATTAAGCGCACTTTTTTGCCGGCGCATGAGCCGGTGATCGGCGTCAGCATCCTGCCATTATCTAATATCGTTTCTTACTGCCTTATTTAGTTTACGTAAATGCTGATTGCTCGCGCTCTATCGTCCAACGCTAGAGGTGTTCCGATAAGGTCAGAGCGATCATGACTAGCCGCGGAGGCACTACATTCAAGCGACGTCGCCAACATCGCCCTGGTTCCGGAAACCTTGAGCGAGCAGTCCGATATTGAGCTCGTTAGTGCCATGCAAGGCCAGCTCAGTCTAGCCGCCGCTAACCTGTCGGCTGCTCCGGTCCCACCGCTCCAGGTTTTGCGTCAGCGCGCAAAGGCTGCGTGTTCTGATCGAGGGCGTGCGCGAGCACCTCTTCTACGATTTCAACCGGGACGAATCGGAGCTTTTG
>QHPU01000006.1 GCA_003219175.1 Verrucomicrobiota bacterium
AAATCGCAAAACAATGCGAGTGATATTACCGGCAACGGCGCCTACACACTTGTAGGGAATGCCTTCTGTTACGTAAACAGACTACCTGTCGCCAGCTTGTCCGCTTCGCCGACGCAAGGCCTTGCGCCACTTACCGTCTCCTTCAACGGCTCAGGTTCTACTGACGCTGACGGCTCGGTAGTTTCCTACACCTTCACCTTTGGCGATGGATCGGCCAGTGTAACGCAGGCGTCTCCGACCATTCAGCACACCTACAATAATGCTGGCGATTACTTCGCCACGTTGACCGTGAAGGACAACACTGGAGCCACCAGCTCGAATATCGCGTCAGTCGAAATTGAGGCGGAAGCGCCACCGCCGATGCCGGACCTAATTGTTTCTAATCTGACGGCGAGTAGCAATCAGGCGAAACAAGGCGACAAGGTGACGTTCACCGCGACGGTCAAGAACCAGGGTACGGCAAATGCCAGCGTGACAACAAAGACCCAGTTCAAGGACGGCAATACCATCCTTGGTTCGACCGATACGCCGCCGATCAACGCAGGCCAGTCGGTGCCCGTTACATTTAATTGGTTCACAGCGAGCGCGAAAAAGGGCAACCACACCATAACGGCGACAGCAGATCAGCCCAGCGCTGTGGTCGAGAGCAACGAAACCAACAACTCCAACTCCACCGTTGTCAACATTCAGGGCAACAGAACAAGGTAAAAGGCGCGCTCCACGGACGTGATCGGGACGACTCTAAACATGCCGCGCGAACGCGCGGCATGTTTTTTGTACGCAAAATCGAAAATCATCTTTGGCCGCGTTCCTGATTGCCTCTTTCACAAAGATCCAGCGCGAGGGGCGCCGGATTTTTCAATGGAAACAATATGCGCTGACGCAGCCGCCGTTAGCGCTATTCCGAATATTAAGAAAGATACACTCCCATGAAAAAGAATCGTGCGTCTGAATCCGGACTCCTCAACTGGCGTTTCTTGGCGGCGCTGGCGCTCTGTTCAGCTGCTGGCCTGCTGGCGATGCTCAGCTTTGCCGCACCTCCGTCGCCCGTGCGGACGCCAATCTATCAAGCGGGCAGTTTCAGCTTCGAAACACCTAAGCAGTTGCTGCCTGGCAATCCCGTACTCGGGTTCCAAGACGTTGAGCCGGAGATCAAGGTCGACATCTTTGGTAACATCTACGTTACTGCCATTGAGGGTGTGCCGGCCGGAGTAGACCTGTGGAAATCTACAGACGGAGGGACGACTTTCGCATATCTGGGGCAGCCAGACGGCGCACAATGCCCGGCGGGCCAGACCTGCACAAATGACGCTGGCGTCGGTGGCGGCGACGATAGTATCGACGTTAGTACCGGCGGCTATTTGTACGTCTCAAGTCTATGGCTCGGAAATGTCACGATGTCGATGTCAATGGATGGCGGGACCGGAGGAGTTGATCCTGGGCAAAAATGGGAAGTGAACCCGGCCGCAGCGGGCGTGCCGGTCGATGATCGGCAGTGGATCGCGGCCTACGGCCCGCAAACGGTTTACATGAGCTACCGGCAAACACCCGGCAGCAACGTTATCTTCGTGGCCAAATCCACAGATGCGGGCAAGACATTCCCCCAGGTTGTGGCCACCTTTCCGGCCAACAGCAACGTGTTGGCCCGACGCGAAGGCAATCTGGTTGTCGATCCATATAGCGGCAATATCTACACCTCGTTCCGTCCGCAGGAGGCGAACGGCCATACCCGCGCGGAGTTGTGGTTCCTGAAGTCAACCGACGGAGGACTGAACTGGTCCTTGAGCAAAGCCTATCAAGGCCCGGCGGGAACTGATATTGGCAACGTGTTCCCAGTCATGGCGGTCGACCGCGGCGGAAACATTCATTTGGCATTCAGTCAGTGTGATTTCAACAGTGTTACACAGAACAGCTCCAACTGCGGAGTGTATCTGATGAGTTCGAGCGACCAAGGCAAAACCTGGCTCAGTCCCGTAAAGGTCAACGCTGGCGCCGACACGTCGTACGCAATTATGCCGTGGATCGTCGCGGGAAGTCCGGGCGTTGTCGACATTACCTGGTATGGGGCAAACATCCAAGACTCGACCCAGGCCGCCAACTGGCACGTTTATTTTGCGCAAACCACCAACGCCATGTCCGCCAGCCCGCTGTTTGCACAGAACCAAGCCGTCGCTCAGGTCGTCCACAACCAGGATATCTGTCTCAAGGGCGGTGCTTGCGGCGGCAACCGCGATTTGGCCGAATATTACTCGATTACCCTCGACCCCGACGGGAATGCAAACATCGCTTTCACCGACGACCTCAACAACAGCCCTGCCGGTTTTGGTCGCACCTGGTTCACGAAACAGACCAGCGGCACCAAGGGCTACGCGCCGCCAGCGCCGCCTCCCGCTTCAACCTTTGCTCCGAACGTGGCTCTGCCGAACTCTGGTGGAAAGGCGGAACCGAACGTAGCGGTGGACTCTTTCAACTGCATCTACTCCGCTGCGCCCGGTGGCGCGAATCTGTGGAAATCCGTGAATAACGGTGCGAGCTTCACAAAGCTGGCGAATGACCCAGTAGCACCTGCCGGTGGCCATGACGAAGACATTGTCCCGTTGCCGGCGACTGCGCGTCCGGCGATCCTCTATTACACGGACCTGGCACTCGCCACCGTCAGTGTTCGTAAGTCACTCGACGGCGGCCTAACTTGGTCTTCCCCCGGCGCGGGTGGAAGCGCAGGCGAGTTAAATGCTTCTTCGGACCGGCAATGGATCGCCTACGATTTTGTCGGCAGCGTTCAAAACATGTATGAAATGGATCATGAACTGGTGAGCGAAGACATCCGTTTCGCCAGTTCCACGAACGACAGCCCGTGGGTTACAACGAGCGGCATCACCGACCCTGTATTGCTTCTGAACACAGTACCCAATACTAACCCCGGCCCAGTGTTTGTGAACCACACAAACCACACCGTTTACGGCATCTTTACTTCCTCGATTCCGACGACAAACGCTAACCGGCCGCCATTCGGCAAGTTGCCGGACGTCTGGGTCGCAGCCGGCGCCGGAACAACCGGGGCGGGAAATCCGCCCGGCCCATTCACCGATTACCCTGTGTTTAAGGGCGTCATCGATTCCCCCACTACCCCAGCACCGCCAGCTGGAAGCACCACTTATGGCACGAACGCAGCCAATGACTTCCCAGGCGGCGATGTCGACTCCGCTGGAAATGTCTATGCCGTCTGGGCGATGAACAATGCCCGCACTAACCAATACGCCGTCTGGTTTGCCGCTTCACATGACGGCGGTAAGAATTTCTATGGTCCATTCCAAGTCAGTTCAGGTCCAGGCTCGGCCGAGATGCCGTGGATTGCGGCAGGCGACAACGGCCGCGTCGACATCGTCTTTTACCAGTCTAACGACCTCGGCGACCCGAACACCTCCAATCTGCGTTGGAACGTCATATTTGCGCAGTCGCTTAACGGCAACGCACGTGAGCCGGTGTTCACGGTCTCACAGGCGAGCGACCACATCACGCACTTCGGCCCCATCTGTAATCTAGGATTGCTCTGCAGTTCCGGCACGCGCGTGTTGCTCGACTTCTTCGAGGTCGCGACCCATTGGCGCTCAATAATCCCGTCATCAGGACCTGTGTGCCGTTACCCGACTTGATCGTCTCGAATCTCACCGCCAGTAATAGTCAGGCGCCACAGGGCTCGAAGATTCCCATAACCGCAACGATCAAGAACCAAGGTGAGGCGAACGCCGGCGCGTCTAGCACTACCTTCGTGCTCGACGGCAAAACAACCATCGGCACGGTTCCGACTTCCGCGCTCGCTGTTGGCGCATCCACGTCCGTCGTATTGAATTGGGACACGGCCAACGTGAAAAAAGGCAACCACACAATAACGGCGGCAGCGGACGGCCAAAACCAAGTCGCTGAAAGCAACGAAAACAACAACACCAGCAGCTCCATCAGCATCTTCATTCAGGGCAACAAGACCAGGTAAAAGTTACCGCGATTTAATGACGAACGGCCGCTTCCGAGTGAAGCGGCCGTTTTGCTTTTTCTGTCAACAGTGATGAGTCCGCCAAAGCCGCCTGAGAATAAACGGAGCAAGCGCTCGCCAGAATTCCCTCGGATCGCGGGCATCGTCTCCGTCGCTTTTTTCGGGCAGGGCAACGCTGATCGGAACGCGGAGTTTGCCCCCATCCCTGCCGATGCGCAAGGACGAAGCGGGGAACGAGCAAAAAGGATTTCCGTTTTATAGGAAAATGCTCGACAGCCTGTTTTCTATCGCGTAAAACGCCTCTATTGGCGAGGAGAAATTCGAAACAAGAAAAGTTCGACGATGCCTCTTCGCCGATCTCTTGGAAGGACAACCCCTATGCAAAAAAATTCTGCCTCGCAATCCGGATTCTTTAATCTGCGCATCTTTGGCGCTTTTGTTCTCTGCTCCATAGGAGCGTCGCTGGGAATCTTCAGTTGGGCATCCACGCCGGCTACAGACAGCATAACCGTGCCATCGACGATCGGTCAGACGGTTACCGTCACTTGGACAGGAACGATCCCGCCGGGCAGCAACCCGGCGAGCAACTGTGTCACGGTCGCCGACACTCCGCTTTCCGATCAGCACGTTTCGACCGTCATCGTCCCCGCGGGTGTCTACAGCACGCTCGCCGCGAAGTTCACGTTCAAAATCACCTGGACACCGGTGGTCAACATCAACTCGAGCGACGAGATTCTGACCGTCATTGCTCCCGATTCGAGCATAGTCGGCTCGAGCGACGGCGGTAGCGCTAACGAGACAGTGGCCGCCACGAATCTCGCGGCGGGGTCCTACAAGATCGTGGCCTGCGGCTTCGCGAACGCACAGCCTCAGCCTTACACGGGCACACTGACGATCGCAACGGTCGCGCCGCCGGGGCCGACGCCGCCGAACTATACGACCGGCGCGATCAAGTTCGGGCCGGCAAACGTGGTCGACTTCCAGCGGACCGAAGGCGAGCCGCTCCTACACTTGGACAAGGACGAAAAGTACTGGGAGACCGGCCCGTGGGGCTTTAGCACGACGCAATCATTCATGCACCGCTCGGTTGACGGCGGAGATCAGTTCAATGTTGTCAGCCCTACTGCGCTCAGGCCGAACCCACCGCCGGGCGGCGGCGATTCGACTGTCGCCACCGACGACCAGGGGTTTGTCTACTTTGGCGATCTCGAGGGAGCGCTAGAACAGCTCGACTGCTCAGTGAGCAACGACAGTGGGAATAACTGGAAGAAGAATCCAGCTTGTGCCACCGGTCCTAACGGTCTTCCGCTTACCGGCACCGACCGGCAATGGCTCGCCGTTGACAACGGCTCGAATCACACGATCGGCGCGGCCGGTGCCGCGGACAATACTGTTTTTTACGCATTCCACGGCGTTGGGACAGGGCACTGGATTCTTACCTCGCCGGGATCAACCGGCACGGCCGACCTTACGGGTGGCCTGGTCTTTACGAATGCGAACGCGAACCCAGCCGCTCCGGCCTACACCGGAGGAGGCAACTGCGGCAAGCTCGTCTTCGATCCAGTGAACCGCAACCTCTACTACCCCTGCCAGGCAGGGAACCACGTCGACATTATTACAGGCCATGTGAACCCCCGCCAGCGCACAGGGATTACCTTCACGACGAAATCTCTTCCTACCTCGCCGGGAGGCTCGGTCAGCAATCTGTTTCCGCCGCTCGCAGTGGACAGCGCCGGAAACGTCTATGTGGTCTGGAGCGACCCCGGCGACCACAACCTCTATTACTGCTACTCGACAGATCAGAGCGTCACCTGGAGCTGCACTGCCACGACGCCTCCAGTCAAGGTCAACGCGCCCCCTGCGAATTCGAACGTGTTTGCCTGGGCCGAGGCCGGGACAGCCGGCAATCTCGTCGCTGTGTGGCTGGGCAACGACTCAAACACGCTCAGCGACAACATGCCGAACTGGCAAACCAACCCTGCGGCTGCAGCTGGGTTCCCATGGTTCGGGTACGTGGCGCTGATCAGGAACGCAAACACGTCTAGCCCATTGATTGAACAGGATCGATTTACGGAGAAGCCGATGCACTATGGCCAGATCTGTAACGGCGGCATCGGCTGCACGCTGTCCAGCGGCGACCGCGTAATGGCCGACTTTCTCTCGGTGGACATCGCCAACGACGGCGCAATCCAGATCGTCTATAACGATACGACGAGCCAGTATCACGGCGCCCATCTCTTCCTGGAACGCCAGCTTACCGGACCAACCCCGCTGGGAACGACACTGGCCAAGTCAGCGCCCAAAAATCCGGTCGCGGACCCCACGGGCGACGCGCAGGTCCCGCACTACGCGCCGACCGGCGCCGGAGCGAACCAGCGGCAGCTCGACTTCACAAGCGTCGCGGTGAATCAGATTGGTGCCAACAAGCTCCGGTTCAGCATGACCCTGAACGACCTCAGCAGTATGCTGCCACCGCCGGGGAAGACGAACGCCTTCTGGATCACGCGCTTTCAGGCGCTATCGAAGAACGATGCCGGAACCGGGGAGGCATATCGCATCTTCTATGTTGGCGCCGAATCGATCGGTGGCGCACCCCCAACCTTCTTCGCTGGTAGCCCAACCAGGGACGGCCTACCGAGTGGCTGCACCCAGACCACGCCGGGGAACTGCAAGGTGGTGCAATATCCCACTGAGATCACAGGCCTGACCGGCACGGTTACGGGCAACAGAATCTGCATTGATCTGCCGCTCAATCTCTTCGGAGCTAATCGACCAATTAACGGGTCGACACTATTCAACGTCACCGCGTTCAGCGGCGGACGCAACAGCGTCCTCGGTGACGTCTACGCCGAAGCAGACTCCACGCGCTCGTTCGACCTTCCACTGGGCAATGTTTCGCCAGGGCCTTTGGTGAGCGTCGCATCGAGGAAAATCCATGGTACCGCTGGTATCTTCGATATTATTTTACCGCTCACCGGTCCGCGTGGGGTCGAATGCCGTCGCCCCGGAGCAACCGGCACTGCTGGTGTCGATTACAAATTGATCTTTACCTTCTCTAGTCCGGTGGCGAGCTGCGGCAGTGCTAACACTGGTTCGGTAAGTAGCGGACCGAACCCGAATCAATGTACTGTGAATCTGACAAGCGTGCCCGATGCCCAATATGTCACCGTCACACTAACCGGCGTGACCGACACGATATGTAATACCGTTAACGCCTCGGTGACCATGGGCGTTCTCGCCGGGGACGTCACTGGTGATCGCGTTGTAGATTCCAAGGATCAGAAATACATCAATTCTAAATCAGGTCAAAAGGCGACCTCGGCAAATTTCCGTGCGGATGTGACTGTCGACGGCCTCATCAACGGTAACGATTCTTCCTTTGTCGGAAACAGGATGGGCCACAAACTCCCGTAATTCCATTTAACTGAATTTCGGCAAGCGGCGAGGCGATCAACTCGCCCTTGCGAATCGGAAGGATGGCGTCGACGCCGTCCACCCACAGGTTGGAACGTTCGACAACATTTGTAGATCACACGTTTGTCAAAGGTAATTCGGACAACAGCTATCCTGTAGCGACCTACACGGTAGCCGGTAACAACGTCTGCCCGTAGGATCACACCGAAGAAGAAGCCAACACGAACACCGCCGCCAGCTGCAACGCCGAGCCCTACGTCCAAGAAAGGGATTGCGATCGAGGGATTCGGCAACAGCCGTCGGCTTTGCTCGGCACGGCCTCGCTGGGTATCCTTGGCCAGGGCGTCTGTTCGGAATGGAGACGGAATCGGATCGCTCGATGGGAATCCTGTCGTATTGCTGAATGCATTTCTTTCTTGCCCGCGGCACCCATTCCAGTACGCTCGTTATTTTTAATTCCAACAAGCAACCATCATGGTGCCAAAGTTTCTGATTCCCTTCGGTGTCGCGCTTTGCCTTCATTCTCCATCGCTCGCACCGGCACAAACCTCCCCGACAACTGATCCGGTCGGTTTCACCACCACCTCTTGCTTGGCTCGATCGGATACATATGTCTCCATTCCCTTTACGCGGCCGTCGGAATTTATTGGCACCGTTCAATCAGCTGGCGGCAATGTACTAACGATTAATGGAGCCCCTGGCTGGTCGAATAACCAGTTTGTTTATGCGCCGAGCTCGCAGCGGAAGCATTACTATGTGCTGATCGGTAACGGTGGGACGACCAATCCTAAAGAAGGGCACATTTATCAGATCACTGGCAACGGACCCAACACGCTGTTGATAGATGCAACATCTGATAACTTGACAGGTATTGTCGCTAGTACGCAGGTGACCGTTATTCCCTACTGGACTCTTGCCACGATCTTTCCAGCGTCGGATGCGGGAGTTTCCTTTACCCCAACAAGTTCACCACCAACTTATCAGACACTTCTTCGGCTTCCAAACTATTCTGCTCCCGGAATCAACCAGCCTTACGCTGCAGAATACTACTTTAACGGCGGCGCATGGCGACTGGTGAGCGACGGTTTTAACAACCCTCCCGATCACGGGGACGATCCGCTGCTTCCTGACGGCTACTTTGTAGTTCGCAACGCTAACGGTGCCCCGACTCGACTACTAAGGGCGGTCGGATCGGTATTAATGAAGAAAATGGCGGTTCCGCTTTTTGCGGCTCCGGCCGGCAAACAGGACAATCTCGTGGCGATGATTCGGCCCCTGGGTGTTTCGTTGGATGCGACAGGATTGGCACCCATCGACAATTCGTTTGTGCAGAATGACCAGTTACTGCTTTTCAACAACGCTCAGCGACAGCTCAATAAACACCCCTACAAAATCTATACGTATAACGACGGCTGGCGGCTATCTACCGATCCTACCGGTGATCATGGCAAAGATGTAATCCCGGCCGGCTCTGCCATGATCGTGCGGAAGGCGGCTACTCCTGATGGTCCGATTTTTTGGACTAATTCGCCGGCCTACGTGACCGCGACAAGCCTACTCCCACTCCAGGCCGCATCTCGCAAGACGCACTCAGGAGCCGGGACGTTTGATATAAATATGCCAATCGCTGGCGCTAAAGGAATCGAACCTCGCACTGGAGGAAGCTCTGGCAATCACCAGATTATGTTTACTTTCGCTAATAATGTTTCATTACTTGGCGCTAGCGTGACTCCGGGTCAGAGCGGCGTTGCCGGATTGGCTGGACCGCCTATCGTTAATGGCAAGCGGATCACCTTGAATCTGACGGGAGTTACTAACCGACAAGTGCTTACCGTTAATCTTACTGGCGTGAGCGATGGGTTGGTTTCGAGTGATCTGGCGATTCCAATTGGAATCCTGGCAGGAGATACCAATGTGGATCGTCTAGTAAACGCCCGGGATGTGGGCCGGACGAAGACTGCGTCTGGACGAGTGGTCAGTCGCACCAATTTTACGATTGATGTGAACCTGGATGGTCAAATCAACGTTGACGACACAAATCTCGTAAAGAGCTTCTTAGGCACGTCGCTGCCTTAGCGACGTTGCAACGACAAATCACTGATCTAGGATAAGCCGGTAGGCGGGACTATTTCGAATAGCATGAACGCTTCCTATAAAGGCGAGCCTTCAGTGAGAACGGAGACCGTTTCTACCATGGAGTCATTGCTTTGTCGCCCGGCTACCGTGGGGTGAATACCGTGCTTTACCTACAGGCCGCAAGCGCTGGCTGCTTCGAAAGAAGAAACCGCAATTGGAAGATCCGAGGCAGTGCATGCCCGCCGTACGGTCGCTGTGCAACATTTTAGAGGAATTCGGCGGATCTTCGGTGGTGCACCCTGCAACGCACATTCCAAGCCCCGCGGGCTAGGCGACGGCTCTACAAGCTAGAAACCCAACTGTGGGTGCAACGACGCGCCTAAGTGCTGCCCCGCAGCGTCAACCGAGTTCTGGATATGAATTGACTTGAACTCCGCTTCGGTTCGTTAAACTACTCAACCCCGCTACCACCCCGAGACGATCTTGAGACGCTTTCTTCCCTTTATAATCGTGGCCCTTGTCGGGTTCATCACTGTTGGCGCCGGGATGATGCTTTACCAGGCCAAACGCCCGGTCGCCTTGAGTATTCCAAGGGAAAAGGCCGCAGAAAAAGAAAAGCAGGATTTGATGCATGCGCGAGGTCCAGCTCAGGCCCCAGTTACTTTGGAGGAGTTCGGTGATTTCCAGTGTCCGCCCTGCGGGATGATCTCGGGACCGTTGCTGGGAATCGAGAAGGATTATGGGCCCAAGTTAAGGGTGATTTTTCGCAACTTTCCGTTCCCGAACCATCAACACGCGCTGGAAGCGGCCTATGCTGCCGAGGCGGCTGGTTTGCAGGGACGCTACTGGGACATGCATGACCTTCTATACAAAGAGCAGGCGAACTGGAGCAAGGCGCCTGACGCTAAACAGCTGTTTGTCTCTTACACTAAGATGTTGGGACTCGAGATGGATCGGTTTGAGACGGATATTGCGAGTCCCACGGAGAAGGCGCGGGTCACGGCCGATCAGGAGCGCGGCAAATCGCTTGGGGTAAATGCGACCCCATCAATCTTCATCAACAACCAGGGAGTTCCCACAAAGTCATTGAATCCAATGGCTCTGCGCGCGGCGATCGACGAAGCCTTGAGAGAGAGACCCGCTTTATAATGTCTTTCAAAAGTAAATCACGGGCGCGAGAATCAACCGCGATCGTGCTGCGTCGAGGGACTATTATTGTTTACGCGCTTGCTGCCTTGATTTCGCTCGCCGGCCTGGCGGACGCCACCTACCTCACTGTGCAGAATCTTGCTGGCGAAACAGCGGTCTGCGGTGGTTCCCCGGATTGTTTCCGAGTGCTCGGCAGCGTTTACTCGAAAATTGCCGGCTTTCCTGTCGCAGCCATCGGTACGGTCGCTTACTTTGCCGTGTTTACATTTGCGACTTTTGCTGCCTTTGGGTATCAGCGTGCCCCTACCTTCTTGGCGGTGACTGTGTTTATGATGTTTGTCGCCACGCTCTGGTTTCTCTATGTGCAGGCCTTTCTCCTCCACGCATTCTGTCGGTATTGCCTCTTTTCGGCGGCAATCACATTTTTCCTAACCGGGTTGATCGTCGCGACACCGCGGCGGGCTTAGCTTGGGAGTGCCATGGATTTTCGGTTGGTTTTGCCGAATACTTTGACATCGGATGCCGTCCTCTAAGGCAATAAAATCCTTCCTGCCGTTCGTAATCATCGGCGTCGTCGCCGCCCTGACGATTACAATTGCTGCAATACTTTATCACGCTAAACGCATGGCTGCGGTTACCGTGTCAAAGGAACGGACGGTCGCATCGCAGGCAACCGATTCCGCGCACATGCGGGGATCGGCCGACGCTCCGGTCACGCTCGAAGAATTTGGGGACTTCCAATGTCCGCCCTGCGGTCGGCTCGCCGGGCCGCTTCAGGAAATTGAAAAGGATTATGGCACGCGTTTGCGTGTCATCTTTCGCAACTTCCCGTTTGCCATCCACGAACACGCCCGTGAAGCTGCCTACGCGGCAGAAGCCGCCGGTCTGCAGGGCCATTTTTGGGAGATGCACGACCTGCTTTATCGAGAACAGGCCAACTGGTCTAAAACAAAGGATGTGCAGCCGCTATTTGCTTCTTATGCCGGGATCCTTGGATTGAACCTGGACCGCTTCAAGAAAGACATGGATAGCGAGAAAGTAAGGGAAAAGATTGAGTCCGATCAAAAGAGAGGCGAAGCGCTCGGAGTTAAAAACACACCAACCATCTTCATCAATAACCAGTCCGTTCCGCCGACTTCGCTGAACCCAACTGCCCTGCGTGCTGCCATCGATGCTGCGCTGCGAGAGAAAAAAGGCTCCTGAATGAAAAACAAACGCGCCACTTTCGCTCGCCCGAAAAGATGGCTGCTGGCCGCTCGGAATTTCGTCGCGCCAAGTTGCCCGTTTGTGTTTAACGTTTAAGTCCGGAGGGCTGGCGGAGAATCGCCGCTGCCGCCTCCCGATGCCCTCGGAACCTCGATTTTTGAGAGTTCCAGTCGCAGGTAGTTTAGCACCACTGGGGCGAGGACCATCCCCGGAATGCCCATCAACCTCTCCCCGATGATGAGAGCGAGGAGAGTTAACCAAATGGGATTTCGGATTCTGTCGCCGATGATTTTGCTATTCAAAAAGTACTCCAGTTTGTGAATTGCGACGAGAAAACCCAATGCAATCAAAGCGACCTTAAACGAGATGGTGAAGGCGAGACAAACGATGATGACGTTGCTGATGAGATTACCGACAATCGGGAGCAGCCCGCATAAAAAGGTAACTGCTATGACAAGTGGGGCGTAGGGCAGTCGCACAATGAGGACAAACAATGCGGTCAAAAATGTGTTGATAAGTGAGATCGTGATTTGCGCCCCCATCACGGTGGCGAAGCTGCGATAAAAATCGCGGAACCGCTCCGAGATCTGCTTCGACAAAACGGAATAGAGATTATTCTTTGTGGGGTGACTTTGGCGGTAAAGGTCGAGCTGACTATTAAAGAACAGGCTGATTGCCGCCACGATCCCGATAAGAATGAACACCAAGGCAGTGCTGGTATTTCCAGCCAGGCGCGCCACGTTACTGAGATAATGCGCTTCTTCTTTTAAGGAATTTATTACCAGCGCCTTTAAGCTGTCAAAGTCTGTAAACGGTAATGTAATCTCGCGTGCTTCCGCCCAGGCGCTGGCCGATGGGATGGAATGCTCGGCCGCTTCCGGCAATGCCTTGACCGCAACGCGTGTGAAATAAGCGGCACAAAAGGCAATGCCGGCTACGAGAAGGACAAACAAGAATAGGGCGAGCCACTTCCTTTTTGTAAGCGAAAGAAATTTTCTCAAGGCAAAATAAGAAAACAACAAGGCGAGCAATGGTGCCCCCAAATGTAAAACACCCACTAACACCAATGTCAGGGCCAGCACAAAGTAGGCGATGTGAACCGGGTTCGTCATGCCTGGTGAGAAACTGTAAGGGCGATCCTTAGGCGCCGCTAATTCCGACGAAAGAATTTATTTGAGCGGAGTAGACGAGAGTCGATCATGCGCTGCTACGACACCTCGTACCGTTTTTTTGGCGACAACGAGAGAAGAAACGGACGCCCGATTTCGGACCTCAAGGCACTCCAGAAAAGCAAAAAACCGCAGGCCTTACTGCCTACGGTGGTCAGGTGGGCGCGCCCACGAGTTATTTGCGCGCCCACCTTTGTCCCCCCTTTTTCATCTCTACACCCTAGCACCCTTGTATCTACGCCCTCAGTCTGGGCACTCCCGCAAAGTTCCGCTATTGGACCTTAGTCGTACGGGCCGCCTCTCTTAGCGTGGCCAGGCCAATTGCCTGGATTCTTCATTCGAATGCAAATCCGAGTGGGTTTTCTCAGCTCGCTCGCTGGGTCTTAAGGACTAGCGGAGCGACATCGCGGCGATGGGATGCCGCAGAACAGACGACCGACCGAACGTCGACGCACGCTCAGTCGCGGGGGGAACTGCCGCCACGGTCGCCACCAGGATCTCTCACGGACTGAGATTCTAATCCGAATTCTCAGTTGATCCGAGGTAGATCTCTGCACTAAATCCGTCCACATTTTTAAGCGCCCTGACGCTGGAATGGGGGTCGGCGCCGATGTCAAGTTGCCCTACAGTTGCCGACTGCATTATTTATCCATGAAAAGAAGTGGCGCTTCTAACGAGATCGAAGCGCTTTACGGATGCGCAAGTCTCATCACACGCCTTTGCTCGAAAAGCTGTTCAGCTAACGAGAATAAGTCAAACCAATTGTTGAGAAAATTCTTCCTTCGGCGCTGAATTCAGTTCACTCCATAAACCTCAATCAAGACGTTGCCGCTGGTATGATTTTTTTCTCGAATGAGGCAAAACTTGGGAATCACACGACCGACATCGTGTTGCAAACTTCGCGAATCCCGATGCGAAGCAAAGTGGCGACCCTAACGGGGATTCGAACCCGCTTTTGGCATTTCGCGAGGTTGCGCAATTTGGACATAAACCTTCACAGGGTTGCATGATAACCGCCGAACACGCAACCAGCCGCTGCGCGCGAATTGCGCAGAATTACGCAGTTCCTGTGTCCGAATTTGTCCGAAAATTTACTGGCGCTGTGCAGACCGAACATCGGGCCCCAAGTAAAAGGTCCCAAGGTTCCCCCCGGGAGCAGAAGCTCGCGTAGCGCAGAACGGAAATGACGGAAACCAACTGTTCAGCGGTATTTTTACTTGTTAACCCTTGGTCCTCTAAGAACCAGGTTGAGGTGACTAAGCCCGCTCGCCGCAATCGCGGAGGAGTCACGATGCTCGGGGCTGCCCACTCAGCGACTGTCGCCGATACGCTTCAATGATTCATTGCAGTCGTTGTTCGAGGAAGGTGACGGCCTTGCGATAGGCGTCTGCCGAGACTTTTGGATCGGTCCCGGCCAAGCCGTGCTCAGCGCCGGGGATGCTCAGTAAGCGATGTTCGACGCCGTGTTTCCTTAGCTCCGAGACCATTAGCACTGATTGCTCGTGTGGAACATCCGTGTCCGCCTCGCCGTGAATGAGAAAGGTAGGTGGATAGCTCGCCGTGACGTTCTTGACAGGCATGTACGGATTGAATTTCTCAGCTTCGGTATGCGGGTCCCAGCCGGAAACGGCTTTCGGCCAGAGTCCTTGCTGGCGGCAGAATTGATAAAAAGCGTCGCCGTGGCCTTTGCGGTCGCGGGCGTCAGAAATCGGCGGTCCGGAAACTTGTTTGAAAGACTCCTCGCGTGAGAGTTTCGATCGGTGATGGCGAGGATATGGGCTTGGTTGGCTGTACCACGCGCCAATCAAATCGCCATAACCCCACAGCGAGACCAGAGCGACCGGTTTCGGCTTGGCTCGGTAGCCGGTGACAAGTGTCAAATAGCCACCCGCGGAACTACCTGCGACTGCAATGCGGGCCGGATCGGCGTGAAACAACGACGGACCCTTTTCACCGATCCAGCGAAAGGCGTCTTCTATGTCTTGAATGACTTGCGGCAACTGCGTTTCGGGCGCCAGGCGGTAGTCGATCGAGACGACAGTCCAATTCCGTTCGCGGCTTGCGTCGAGTAGCCACTGCGGCACGCTTTCGCGGTGCCCCATAATCAGCGCGCCGCCGTGAATCCAGACGACCACCGGCTGAACTCCGTCGCCGGACTCGCGGTACACATCCGCTTTGATTTGCAGATCGCCGACCGTTTTGTAGTTGTAGGCCACCTTTTGCCACTCCGCGTGAGCGCGCGGACAAACGAAGCTCACAAGACCAGCAAATAGGACGATGCGAACGCCGTGACTCATTTGGCTATGCCTTAACTCGGATGCTGATCGACTCAATGGCCGAATGCCGCGACTTGCGGAACGGGGAAAGCCTTTTTCGTCAAGCACAACGTCGAGAAGGTGAATCCCGATCTAGTTGTGCGCGACGAGGAGGGAAAAGTCGGCACCGTTCGCTATGAAGCAATGAACGCGATGCCGCTCAAGGAGTTCCTAAAAACAGCACCGGAAAGTAGAGGATCAAGAGGGTCGGCTGCGGAAA
>QHPU01000007.1 GCA_003219175.1 Verrucomicrobiota bacterium
GCAGACGCATCAATCCCGGATCCCACAGGTAACAATGGCCGTGCGGCATGAAGCTGTTTTGGCCAAAGAGACGCGTAAAGAGGTCCATACTACTCAGACCCACGATGCGGAAAAACACGTCAACACCTTCATTGACCCGACGGTTTTGCTGGTAAGCAGACCAATGGCACCGCTGCCATTAGGTTGCAACCGCTTTTCTCGCAATGACCCAGGCTGAGGTTGAAAAAGCAACTGAGCCTGATTAGTTACCGGGAATTATGCGAATGTTACTGCGCTCCAGTTTTCTGATCGCTTTGTGCGGTCCATTTATTTTCACCAGTTGCGAAACATCACCTGTCGCCGGCGGCGGTACCTATCGCGTAACCGCATACAAGCCGCACGATCCATCGAAGGTGGTGGTGAAAGTCTCGCTTTCGAAAGAAAATATCTATGTGATGGAGGGCGATCGCTGCTTGATGGCAGTAGCGTGTAGTGTCGGGATTCCGTCTAAGCCAACACCGCGCGGACATTTCACCATTTACCGTAAAGAGGAAGACAAACGCTCGGGTTCGTATGGTTTCCGGGTGCAGGGTGATCGCGTCGTGCCTGCTGAAGCCGGCTCTAATATCCCGGGTCGCTATGTTGGTTACCCGATGGGATTCTGGTGTGAGTTCGCACCGGCTTATGGATTTCATCAGGGCTTTGTGCACCCGACTCCGCGAACACATGGTTGCATTCGTTTGCATGGTGAAGCGGCGCCGAAATTTTATGCGCTGGTTCGCGTGGGCACGCCGGTGTCCGTCGCCGAGACGCAACCAGAAGATGCATCGCTTGGGCCAAAGGTGCAGCGGGTGGATGATTCGCGCGCACCGGACCCGGATCCGCACATTATGGTTAGTTCAGCAGCATTTCAGAAACCGAGCGGTCCGCTTCTCGTGGAGTAGCGCGACCATGCGGCCAACCGGCCGCGAAAAGATTTTTGTGAGCACAAATCTGATATCCAGCGGCACGACTGCCCGGGAAAAAGTTAACCTGCGCACGCCCGACGTAATGGCGGCGGTGCAGGAACAGGTGGAATCGCATTATCGCAGCGATGTCGTTGATGGGGTGCGACGCAATGGCGGGATTATCTCTGTCGGCGACGTCACTGTGCGCTTGGCGAAACAATTTGGATTTTGCTACGGAGTCGAGCGCGCCATAGATCTCGCCTATGCCGCGCGCAAAGTTTTTAAGGATCGCCGTCTCTTTATCGTTGGCGAAATCATTCATAACCCGGAAGTGAACGAGCAAATTTCTTCGCTGGGAATCAAAAATCTGACCGGCCGAAACAAACAGGCCGACATTTCCGAATTGCAGCCTGATGATGTTGTTATTCTGCCCGCGTTTGGAACGGAGCTATCAATTTTGCAGCAAATAAAGGATCATGGTTGCCAGATCGTCGACACTACTTGCGGCGACGTCATGAGCGTTTGGAAGCGAGTGCGCAAATATGCGAGCGAGAGTGTGACTTCGATCATTCATGGCAAGGCCGAACACGAAGAAACCAAGGCCACCAGTTCGCGCGCACTCGGTGACGGTAAGGGTCATTACGTGGTCGTGCTCACGCTGGCCGATACTGATTACGTCTGCAATTACATCCGCAACGGCGGCAACAAGCAGGAGTTTCTCGATAAGTTCAGCGGTGCACACTCCGCCGGGTTCGATCCCGATGTGCATTTGCAAACCGTCGGCGTCGCCAATCAAACCACGATGTTGCGTGGCGAGACCGAAGAAGTGCAACGAAGAGTGCGTCAGGCGATTTTCGATCGCGACGGTCCTGGAGAAGCGGCGAAGAATTTTCGTTTCTTCGATACCATTTGTGGTGCCACCCAGGAGCGGCAGGACGCGTTACGCGAATTGCTGGAGGTTCCGATGGATTTGCTGCTGGTGGTCGGCGGATACAACAGCTCGAATACCTCGCATCTCGCGGAAATGGGCGAAGAAAAATTGCCGACCTATTTTGTTCTCAACGCTTCTCGGCTGGTATCAGCGACAGAGATCAAGCATTACGACCTGCACGAGAAACGCGAGGTCGTTTCCCATTTCTGGTTACCACCGGGTCCGGTCGTGGTCGGCATCACCGCGGGCGCCTCCTGCCCGAACAACTTGATCGAAGAAACGTTGATTCGCTTGTTTGAGCTCCGCGGTATCTCGCGCGAGCAACTCCAAGTCGCCGCGTAACGCGGTAGCAGCGATTGACCTTGCCACTCCGGGTCGGAGTCGCCCGCGGGCGGTTTCAGTGAACCTGATATCATTTCGGGCATCAGCCTTCGTCGCAACAAACACGCAAATACGCCACGACTCGCGAACCTCATTTGTATGCGAGCAATTTGGAAGGGCAGTATCAGTTTTGGTCTGGTTAACATCCCGATCGCGCTCTATCCCGCCACCCGCAAGGAAGAACTGAAGTTCCGGCTCCTGCGAGCGAAAGACCTGAGTCCGGTAAACTACAAGCGCGTCGCCGAAAAAGATGGCAAAGAAGTTCCTTGGGACGAAATCGTCAAAGGCTACGAGTACGAGAAGGGCAAATACGTTGTCTTGAAGGACGAAGATTTTCAGCGAGTCGACCTCGAGGCGACACAGACCGTCGACATCCAGGACTTCGTTGAGCAGGAAGATATTGATCCGATGTTTTTCTACAAACCCTATTACCTGGAACCGCAAAAAGGCGGCGACAAAGCTTATGTTTTGCTGCGCGACACACTCAAGAAGACCGGCAAAGTCGGCATCGCCAAGGTCGTGATTAAGACCCGCCAATATCTGGCCGGAGTGAAAGCGGAAAACAGTGTGCTCCTTCTTGAACTCATGCATTTTGCCGAGGAATTGGCCGATGCAGACAAACTTCATGTTCCGAAGAAACTCGAACCGGGGAAACGCGAGCTAGATATGGCCAAGGCTCTCGTCGACAGCATGTCGTCAAAATGGGAACCGAAAAAATATCGCGATGATTACCGCGAGGCGTTGATGGAAGTGATTGAAGAAAAAGTTGAAGCCGGCGGAGAAGAAATCGAAGAAAAACCGAAGAAGAAGCCGCGGCCTTCAACCAAAGTGATCGACCTTGTGTCGGTGTTGCAGGAGAGCCTGGAGAAAACGCGAAAGAGTCAGCACACACGCAAGAGTCACAAGAAAGCAGCGTGACCCCGCTGCCCACAATAAGGCGCATACTTTTGGGCTGCTTTACCTGATAGCAACGCTACCCTTGGCCGCGGCCGATCCTACAACTGGACTGGAGGGCGTCATTGCTGTAGGTCCTGTGCATGGCGTCCCGACCAGAATCGGCGTGGCTGATTCAAAACCGCTGACGAATAGTGCATTTGTCGCTGAAAACCACAAAGGAATTGTTGTATCCTTCAGCACCGATGATCAGGGGCGTTTCCATCTCTCGTTAGGCCCGGCCACTACACCGTTTCGTTGACGGAGAAGCGGGGCGGGGTCGGCCGCTACGGCCCATTCGAAGTCGACGTCACTGCTGGTCAAATGACGAAAGTAGAATGGCGTTGCGACACTGGGATGCGCTGAAATCTGTCCTTTGTCGTCCTGAGCGAAGCGAAGCGCAGCCGAAGGATCTCTAACTAGTTCGTTTTTTGATTACATTTTCTCCGCCATCCGCAGCTTCACCAACTTTCGCACCAGTGCGGCCGGTAACGGCTTCTCCGGCGGAAATCGGAGTGTGCCCTTGCTCGTGTCATAATTCCCGAGCTCGCTCTTGAGATCCGTAAGGACAGATCCAGGATAGAATGCACAGTGATTCGCTGCAGCCCCGTAAGCGACAAGGAATTTTCCATTCAGGCAAAATGCCGGCAGCTGATAGCTGATGCATTCTTCGGCTTTGGGCGCGGCCGCTTTGATTGCTCTGCGAAGTTTTTGTAACGCCGCTCGTTTGTCCGAGCTCACACGCGCAAGATAGTCATCGTGAGTTTTGGGCTTTGTTGTTATTTTTTTCGAACCAGTGCTTTTTCGTTTCATCTCATCGCATTGAATCGATGTGGCCATTGAGTGCAACCATGTCTTTACCCCGGATTCGTCCTCGGCGGTCACAGACCGCCGCTACAGAAAACGATTGGGGAACCGACGGAGCGCGTTTCTCCATTCAGAATTTAACGTGCGGCGCGTCGAATGAGATCGAGAATGCGCTGCGTTTTCAATCCGTCGGCGAAATCAGGCTGGGCTGGTCTGCGAGTGACGATGGCATCAACAAAGTCGACGATGGTGTGAACGAAGGAATGTTCGTAGCCGATGATATGGCCCGCCGGCCACCAGTTTTTGATGTAGGGGTGGTTCGGTTCCGTGACGATGATGTCGCGAAATCCCCGCGCGTACTCGGGATCCCTGGCATCATAAAATCGCAGTCTATTCATCTTCTCCAAATCAAACGCCAACGAACCGCGACTGCCATTTATTTCAAAGCTGAGCTGATTCTTGCGACCAGGTGCGAAGCGAGTCGCTTCCAGACTCAGCATGGCGCCATTCTTAAACTTGCCGACGACGTTGACGGCATCATCGACGTCTACTTTGGCGTAACTTCTATTTTTTGTCAGCCGCCTTTTGACAAATGTCTCGCGTACCGCTGAGACACCGGCGATTTCGCCGACGAGAAATCTTGCCAGGTCGATAATATGCGCGCCGATGTCGCCAAGCGCACCTGAACCGGCGACCTTCGATTGCAAGCGCCAGACCATCGGAAAATTTTCGTTGGCGATCCAATCCTGGGCGTAGCGGGCGCGAAAATGATAAATGCGGTCGCCGATCTCGCCGGTATCAATCATTTCCTTCGTCAGCGCGACCGCCGGCACACGACGATAATTGAAGCAAACCATGTTCGGGACGCGCGATCGCTTAACGGCGTCGACCATTCGCCGCGCTTCGGTGGAGTTTCGTGCCAGCGGTTTTTCGCAAAGGATCGCTTTTCCGGCGCGCGCGGCAGCGATTGCGATCTCGGCGTGCGCATCGTTAGGCGTGCAGATATCGACGATGTCGATGCTGGAATCGGCTGTGACCGCTTTCCAATCGTAAACCGCCCTTTCCCATCCCAGCGTCTTCGCCGCGCGACGTGTGCCAGCATGGTCACGCCCGCAGATTGCCGCCATTCGAATGTCCGCCGGCAAATCAAAAAAACGCGGCGCCTGCCGCCAGGCATTGGAATGGGCGCGCCCCATGAATTTCGTTCCCAAAAGCGCGACTGAAAGCGTTCGGCGTTTCGGCATATTTACCGAAACATAGGCATATATGCCTGTGCGCCCAGCGGGCTTTTAGCCTGCTAAAACAAAACAGACTGCAAGCCTGTTTGGCACACAGACTGGAAGTCTATGTTCCGACTGTGCTAACGAAAAATATGCAGGCAACCGACCTCGAGCACGAGTGCTTCCTGCGCGGTCGTGTTCAGGTGATCGCGCATTTCTTCGAGACGGCGGATTCGCTTCAAGACCTGGGCGATATTCAATTGCGCCGCAATTTTTGCCGTCGCTTTCGCGCAGCTTTCGAGTAAGCGACCCGCTTCACCAATCTTCGCCCGCAATACATCCGCCCACCACAGAAAGAGCGTCTCGATTAAGCGACTGCGCCGTTCGCGATATACACTCTCTGTTAGCGCTTTGTAATAATCTTCGCGCTCGCGCAACCAGCCGCCGTCAGTCGTCTGACGATAGCGCGTTTCCTCTCGCTTCAACGCTTCCGCATGCTCGTCCCGAATCTGGTCGCGAATGGCGTTGAGCAAACCCTGCATCCCTTGCGAAACGCGATAGGCGCGTTCGATGACGTGTGGCTTTTCTTGCGCTGTTGCGCAGAGCAATCGCAGCAACTGCTCTTCCTCCGGCGAAAACGGCGCCTCCGATGGACTCCGCAGCGGAAGGCTTAAGCAGCGCGACACAATCGTCTCTGGCAAGGCTTCCGGAAGAGCGCTGAGCAAGAGGAGAAGCGAATTCTGCGGCGGTTCCTCCAGCGTTTTCAAAAATGCGTTCGCCGCCTGCGTTTGCATCCGGTCGGCGTCACGAATGATTCCAATCTTTTTGTGGTTGCCGGCGGAGCGAAGTTGAAGCGCACGCTCGAGACCGCGGATTTGATCGACCACGATCTTGCGGGAACGCGAGGCGGGTTCGGTGACAAGAACGTCGGGTGCCTGCCCCTGTAGAACTCTTTCTGGTGTGGTTTTGTTCAAGAGCGCCGCCAGCCGCGCCGCCACTACCGATTTTCCGCTACCCGCTGGGCCAGAGATGAGATAGGCGTGCGCGAGCCGGTTTTTTTTGTGCGCCCGCTCCAAATATTCCAGCGCGCTGTCGGCAGAGAAAGACATTTCAGGATTGTCGATCGCGGATTGCGGATTGCGGATTGGCTGCGAGCTCAGGGAATCGCATGGAAATCGTTCGCCAAATATCGTTTTCGATTTCGTTAATCGACATTCGGCCATCGAGCAGAACCACGCGTTTCGGTTCGTTTTGTGCCAGTTCTCGATAAGCATGAATCACACGCTCGTGGAATTCATTCGATTCATCTTCCAATCGATCGCGAATTTTTTGTCGATGGCCGAGGCGCAACTGGGCAGTCGCCCGATCAATATCGAGGACGAAGGTAAGATCCGGGATGCAATCGTCTACGGCAAAAGTGTTCAGGCTTCGGACGAACTCGGGAGCGAGACTGCGCGCCACTCCCTGGTAAACCGTGGTCGAATCAAAAAAACGATCGCAAATCACCCACTCGTCCTGCGCTAAGGCTGGCTGAATTTTCTCCCGTACGAGCTGACTTCGACTCGCTTCGAAGAGGAGCAATTCGGTTTCCGCCGTCATGCCATGATTTTCTTCGGAATGCTGGAGTAAATGTCGGATCGCTTCACCGATGACAGTCCCACCCGGCTCGCGCAAAACCAACGGCTTGATCCCCAGCTTCTCCAGCCGCGCGGTGAGCCGTTTCACCTGTATCGATTTCCCGCAGCCTTCGGAGCCTTCGAACGTGATCAACGGCATGGCCACGATTTTGCGGCAATCGGCAGCCGTTGTCGAACATCCCATTTTTGCCTTGTTCGTCCGGCGTGTGAGGCGGAAGTTTGGCCTCATGACGGAGGCTGTGGCAGCGGATTTCATGCCGGTATTGGCGGCGGAAAGCCCGAGGCGCTCATTTGTCGTTTCAGTTCACGATGTTGCCCCCGCCACACGAGAGGCATCGGGCAAAATTATCGCGGCGCTGAAAGACGCAGGTGTTCGCACGGCTTCACTTCTGGTGGTGCCCAATTATCACCGCCAAGGAAGCGCCACAAGGGACCCAGCTTTTGTCTCCTGGTTGCGCGATCTTGAAGCGCGCGGTTACGAGATTGTGATTCACGGTTACTTTCACCAACGGCCACGGCGCCCCGACGAACGGATCACGGAAAAATTCGTGACCCGAATTTACACTCGCGACGAAGGCGAATTCTTCGACCTGGATTACGAGGAAGCTCTCGCCCGAATCGTTAAGGCCCGTGATGAATTTAAAGCCGCGCGTCTTTCCCCGCTTGGATTCATCGCCCCAGCCTGGTTGCTAGGTGCCGAGGGCGAACGCGCCGCGCGTGATGCTGGAATGCAATACACCACGCGGATCGACAGCGTGCTCGATCTTCTGACCGGCGAACGTAGGCAGACGCGTTCCCTGGTTTACAGTGTGCAATCGGGATGGCGCCGCACCGTCAGTCTTGGCTGGAACGCGGCGCTGGCGCGCACTTTGGAAATCCGCGAGCTGGCGCGCTTGAGCATTCATCCGCCGGATTTTGCCGAGCCGAAGATTCGGATGCAGATTTTCCAATTCATCGAACGCTTCGTCCGCACGCGCAATGCAACGACGTATCGCGATTGGATTGGAACCCAGCGGACAAATCGAAAGGCGGTATGAGCCGGTGCGACCTTCACATTCACTCGAAGTTCAGTGCGCGTTCGGAAGAATGGCTGTTCCGGCGATTCGATTTCCCGGATAGCTGCACTGAACCGGCCGAGCTCTATGCAGAATTACGCAAGCGCGGGATGGATTTCGTTACCATCACCGATCACGACTGTATTGATGGCTGTCTTGCAATAGCGGAAAAACCGCACGTTTTTATCAGTGAACAAGTTACCGCATATTTTCCGCAAGATCCGTGCAAGTTTCATCTGCTGGTCTGGGGGATCAATCAGGCGCAGCACCACGATATCTCCGTTTTTCGCAGCAACATTTTCGAGCTGCAAAAGTATCTGGACGAAAATCGTATCGCCCACGCCCTCGCCCACCCGCTCTATAGCGTCAACGGCAAGCTCACTGCCTCGCATCTCGAGCGGCTAATTCTGCTTTTTAAACATTTCGAAGGCATCAACGGATTGCGCGATTCCTTGCTCAGCAATCTCGCGACAAAATTGCTGCGCGAACTGACCCCAGAAAAAATTGATGAATTCGCCAATCGCCATGATCTCGCGCCCACCCATCCTGAGCCGTGGAAAAAAATTTTTGTCGGCGGTTCCGACGATCACGGCGGAAAATTCTTCGCTGTCGCTTTTACCGAAACGCCGAAAGTAAAAACGCCGGCAGAATTCCTTGCTCAAGTCGTCGCGGGCCGCTGTCTTCCGAAGGGGCGCGCCGGGACTCCCCTCGCCCTTTCTCACGGATTCTATAATACCGTCTCAGGTTATGTTCAGAGCCGATTTCACGAAAAGCTTGGCCCGAGTGCGGTATTGCTTGAGCAAATGTTTTCGCGATTCATGGAAGGCCGCGATCCGACGCAATTCACGCTGCGCGAGAAGGCAACGTTCATTGCCCAGGGCGTGCTTTCCGGAAAGATTTTCGAACTAGCCAAGCCCGCCAACGTTTCGCTATGGAACGAGCTGTCGCGGTATTTCGCTCGGCCGGAGGTAAAGGAGAAAATTGCGCGCGAAGTTGAAGTGGTTGAAGAACCGGAGCGCCGCGCATTTCTCCTCGCCAACATCGTATCGGAGCAACTCGCGTTTCGTTTTTTCCAGAAGTTCATGCAGCAGATGACCGGCGGAAACCTGGTCGAGGGAATGCAGGCGCTGACGGCCATCGCGCCGCTAATCATTATCCTCTCGCCTTACATATACGGGTTTCACAGTCAGGCGCCATCACGCAAATGGCTGCGGCAAATTTTCCGTGAAATGACTGGGACCATTCCGGAAAACTTACGCAACACCAAGCGGGCCTGGTTCACCGACACATTGGAAGATGTGAACGGCGTTGCCACCACTATTCGGAAAATGACGGCGGCAGCGAAGAAAGCGGGGGCCGACCTGACTGTCGTGACCTCACGCAGTGAGATTCACATCACCGACATTCCAATCAGGAATTTCAAACCGATCGGCGAGTTCGAGCTACCTGAGTACGAACTGCAAAAACTCAGTTTCCCGCCGATGCTACGCATGCTCGATTACATTCAACGCGAAGGATTCACTGAAATCATTATCAGCACGCCGGGGCCAATTGGGCTGACGGCGCTGGCGGCGGCGAAAATGTTGAACCTGCAAACGAGCGGCATTTATCACACCGACTTTCCGCAATACGTCCGCATTCTGACCGACGATACTTTCTTGGAAAGCGTAGCCTGGGGTTACATGCAGTGGTTCTACGGCCAGCTCGACAGCGTATTTGTCAACTCGGAGGAATATCGCCGAAGCTGGATTGCGCGGGGATTTGCACGGGAAAAATTGAAAATTTTACCACGCGGGCTCGATACCACACTCTTCAGTCCCGAACACCGTGATCCGAGATTTTGGCAAAAATTCGGCGAATACAATGGCGTTGTTCATTTGCTTTATGTCGGTCGTATCTCGAAGGAGAAAGATCTGGATGTTTTGGCGGAAGCTTACCGGCAACTGCGCGCCGAAGGACTGCCGATTGGACTCTATTTTGTAGGCGATGGGCCGTATTTGCAGGCATTGAATCAGGCATTGCCCGAGGCGGTGTTCACCGGTTACTTGCGCGGCAAAGAACTCGCTGCCGCCTATGCGTCGGCTGATGTTTTCGTTTTTCCGAGCACGACCGACACTTTCGGCAACGTCGTCATTGAAGCGCAGGCGTCAGGTGTGCCGGTGATCGTGTCTGACACGGGTGGTCCGAAGGAGCTGGTCGAATCGAATGTGAATGGCATAGTAACGAAATCGCATGATGTTGACGATTTGGCGCAAGCCATTCGCGAACTGGTCAAGAACAAACAGAAGCGCGAGGAGATGTCGCGGCAAGCTCGCCAAGCGGTGGTCGACCGCAGTTGGCCGGGCGCGTTTCGCAAATTTTGGGCTGCAACCGAAATCTAACGATCCATGGATAAATCGATTGTTCGATGGGCGTTGCCGCTTGGCGCCGGTGTTTGCATTGGGGTAGTAATCGGTTGGGCGATTTCGCCGGCGCACCACCCTGACCCTGGCGGCACTCAAGGCGTCGCCGGTAGTCCTGGCAGCGTCGCGACTGCAAAAGCAAAGTCTGGCTCGCGTTTGGAAGCAGAAACGGAGCACCCAAATATCTTGCTCGGTGATATCGTGACCGTTCCTTTTCAAGAGTTGTATGGCGTTCTTTCCACGTTATCGCCGCAACAGTTGCATGATTTAGCGGCACAGTTAAAGAGCTTGCCGGCGGGCAAAGACACCAATGCCAAGGTGACGGCCTTTTTTAAAGCCTGGGCGCATCTTGATCCGATCGCGGCATTGCACGCGGCGGCGGAATTCAAAGTTTCAGAGGCAAAAACGACGGCGGTGCAATCAATCATTATCAGCGCCGATGCGACACAGGCGAAAGCTTTGGCCAAGGAACTTCAGGAGTGGCCGGCAGATGCGATCAAGCGGGAGCAACGAAACGGGTTTCTCAATTCTCTGCTCATGAAATGGTCGGATCTCGATCCAATCGGAGCCGCGAAATTCTTCGATACGATGCAAGTAGACACGATGCGGTTTTATCCAGTGGCGTCGATGATCGGCCAAAACTGGGCTGCGATTGATCCAGCGGCCGCCCTCGAGTGGGCCCGCGCCCACAGCGATGTCCAGGGATTCCAGGGTGCAATCAACGGTGCGATCAACGGTTGGTGGTCGAAAGACCACGCCGCCGCCGAACAGTACGTGACCGCGCATGCGAATGATTCCTCCGGGCGTCAGATGGCGACGACACTGACGAGCTACATTTTTTCGAAAGATCCCGAACGGGCCAAAGAGTGGGTTGGTCAATTGTCAGATTTGGAAACGCGCCGGCAAGCGCAACATGTTTTGGTGATTCAGATGGCGGTGAATGATCCAGAGAGTGCAAGTAAGTATGCCGCAACGCTTCCTGCGGTCGTACGTGAAGGCACAATGACCGGCGCAATCAACTACTGGGCGGCGAACAATCTCACCGCAGCCGGCGAATGGATCAAAGGGCTGAGCGGCCCGGCGCGTGATGAAGCGCTTGGTGCTTACACTTACAGTTTGCTGCGAAAAGATCCTAATACCGCGGCGGCATGGGCCGTCACAATTTCGGATCCGAAAATCCGCGACAAATCGCTGAACGGGATCGCAACATTTTGGTTGAACAAAGATCGGGCCGCTGCCACCGCCTGGATTCAAAGCAGCAATCTCCCTGTTACCGAGAAAAAGCGGCTGCTGGGGTTGGCACCGAGCGGCTGAAGAGGGCGCGGTAGGATCGAAATGACCTTCCGCTTGTTACCGCACAAACAGGGTGTAAAGCGGCCCGCGC
>QHPU01000051.1:0-31514 GCA_003219175.1 Verrucomicrobiota bacterium
CGGCATCAACATCGTCGCCATCCACTCCCATATGACCGGCGACGAACCGCGAATCATTTTCTTCCATTATTGGGGCCGTGGCCCAGCACAGAGTCTCGCCCAAAGTGTTCAGAAAGCTTTGCCTGCTATTACTGCGATACCGCCAAAACCTCGCCCGAGTGTGAGATAAGAGCGTCGGCTTCTGTTACAAGACGAGGAGGGACGGCGTAACCATTTCACTCCAAGTAGGTTAAAACTGATTATCGATACCTTGCGCTTGTTTCCGCTGGGCAATGGTCGGACAAGCTTACAAACTTCTTATATTTGATGACCAAGAAGCCTGGCCAGCGAGTTTTTATTCGACGACTGTAAGTATCTGAAAAGGGGAGACATCGATCTATTGCCGGTGTTTGTTTGGCGCGGAAAAAGCCTCACTGGCATGGTCGGTGCTTCTTTATGGATCGCTGATTTCTCGCGCGGCGTGTTTACTGCGTCCTGCTGCGGCGTTAGCAACGTGGCGCGCTGAGGAACTCCCCACGCTAGCCTCTCCCTGAAAAGGGAGAGGCGAATGGGTAATCGTGAAGACCGTGCGCAGCGATCTCGCTCTTCAACCCTAGCTTCAATTCCTTCCATTCGGTTGCACGCTCAGAATTGCTCAGTGAAAAGCAGCCATGCCTTTCCACTGAACCGGGGATTTGTTGAATCAAACACGGTCCGCTTTACATTGAAGCCAGATGCTCACTGCCATCTTAGGGGCGCTAAAATGGGGTGCGGTTGGTTTTGTGGTTACCCTTTTTCTCATGGTGATGTTCGAGGCTAGCCGGATTCACGATGATATCCCAGTTCCTGAATTCAAACGTCGCCATACCAAACGGACTGCAGTGGTGCTTTCTACTTTTGCCGGAATTCTCTCCGGCCTCGTATGGTTGTTAGTACAACACTGGGATTAACTTTTCGGCGCCCGGCCATCTGTTCCTTTGATGGAACTCGATAAGTTAGCAGAATGAAAACACCGTTTGTTCTCGGCGTCGTGGGACACTTTGGCCTGGCGGTGCGCGATCCGAAGAAGAGTGCCCGTTGGTTTCAACGGACCCTCGGCTTGCGCAAGGAATTTGACTTTAAGGATGGCGTTGCCGTTGGAAACGACAGCGTCACCATCGCCTTGTTTAAGGGCAAGCCCGCGCCACAAACCTTGGACCATATGTCCTTCCATTTGCCGAATATGGCCACTTTGAGGAAAGCGCTGGCGCACTTAAAGAAACACAAGGTCGATCTCGAAGATCCCGGTGACGAGATCGGGCCGGAAACTCCCGGATCGAAACATATGGGTCTGTGGTTTCACGATCCCGACGGCTACCGGTGGGAGCTATCAGTTCAAGGCGGCAAATAACATTTGCTCGTCCCTCCTCCCTTGCTCCGTTCCGCTCGCTCTCCTATTTTCCGTGCAAGCAATGCTTAAAAAGGTGTTAAAGAAGCCGCCCTCACCTCGCTCCTCTCCGGTGGGGAGAGGAGATTCGCATTCTCGCACCCACGATGACTACGCGAACAGCGGTTCCTTCGCCCGCGGCGAGAAGGTTAGGAGGAAGGTTTTTCGAAGGTCTTCTAAGCCCGTCTCCGTTCGCTCTGGTCAGGTTGAGTTCCTCAAACTCAACCTGCAACGGCGGGAGTATCGCGATATCTACCAATGGGTGCTGTCTTTGAAGTGGCCGGAGTTCGCCCTTCTCCTCGCCGGCATTTATATCATCTTGAATCTGGTTTTCGCCGCATTCTACGCACTCGGTGACGAATGCATTGCCGGAATGAGGTCCGGTTCTTACTACGACGCGTTCTTTTTCAGCGTCCAGACGCTCGCGACCGTCGGCTATGGCCACTGGTATCCGCAGAATCTTTACGGCCACATCATCACTACCATCGAAATCATCGTCGGAGTGTTTGGTCTAGCCGTCATGACCGGCCTGATTTTCGTCCGTTTCTCCCGGCCCGCAGCGCGGATTTTGTTTAGCAAGGTAATCGCCATCGGACCGTTGAACGGGCGACCAACCCTGATGCTGCGGGTCGGCAACCTACGAGCGCAAAGCATGGTCGAAGCAGAGTTCAGGATCCTGTTCACGCGCGACGAGCCAATTATGGAAGGCGACACGTTTAGGTATTTCTACAGCCTGAAACTACACTTTGACCGGCTGATTTCCTTTCCCGCCGCCCTTACTCTTCGCCACACCATCGATGAGCAAAGCCCCCTTTACGGCGAGACTGCAGAATCGCTGACGAAGAGTCGCGCCATGTTTGTTGCCTCCGTTGTTGGAATCGATCCCGTGATTCCAGCGGCGGTACAAACTCAGCAGGATTACACCTGGCGCGACATCCGGTTCGGTCAACGGTTCGTGGAAATTTATTCCGAACCGTCTGATGGGAGACTTACGGTCGATTTTGGTCGACTTCACGATACGGAGCCGGTGGGCGAACAGTTGATTCCCAGGACGTAGTTTCGATAGAACGTGACGCCGCCAGAAGAGCGAAAGTCACTCACTGCCGCCTCTGCAATCGCCAAGTCAGGATTGCTACGGCTGTGTCGCGGCCTTCTCTTTTGTCCTGATATTAATTTCCGACGTAAGCGTTCGATGAACCGGGCACATATCTGCGATTTCCATTAACTTGGATCGCTGCTCACTTGTCAGCGAGCCGATCAGTTGAATCTCGCGCTCAATCCGATCGATTCTACCTTCCCTGGTTTCACACTCTGCACAGTCGGCCGCATGAATCTTGGAATGCCAGAGTGAGACGACGACTTCTTGCAGCGGCCAGTTCTTTCGTCGCGCGTAAAGGCCAATGGTCATAGACGTGCAACTGCCAAGCGCAGCCAGGAGCAGATCGTACGGTGACGGGCCGGCATCTGTTCCACCGGATTCGATCGGCTCGTCGGCGGAAAGCTGATGTGCACCAGCCTGAATCTGTTGCGTGAATCCCGCCGCACCCCCGCGTACAATCACATGTGGTGAATTATCGGAAATCGTTTCAGGCATAGGTCAGCGAAACCCGAGATTACTCTTGCAAGTGGATACCGTCGAATTCAAGGGAAGGTTGCGCTCGACAATTGGAGGTTACGCATCTTGCCTGACTCGGCCGACAAGCTTCCAGCTTGTCGCCCCCGTGTTACGAGTCGCCGGGGAGGATGCCCGTCGGCCGAGTCAGGCTGGAAGCCTAACTTCCAAAGCGCCTTTCGGCCTCGGCTTTCCGTAGCGTGAATGATTGTACTTCGACGCTTGTGCCTGATAACTCGCCGAAGCGCCCAGCTTGAGTACTTTGCGCACGACTTACCTCGTTCCGCATGGAAACGCCGACTGAACCGAACACAAATCGTGGGAAACAGTTCGCCGATTTTTTCGCGCTCAAACGCAATCTCGTCATCACCCTGATCGCGATTTTTATCATCGGGACCGGTGAGGAACTGTGGATGCGTTTCGTCCCGAAATATCTCCAGACTCTCGGCGCCAGTGTGTTCCTCATCGGTCTGTATGATGCTTTGCGCACTCTGATCAGCGCCATCTACGCTTATCCGGGGGGATTATGGGCCGATCGCTGGGGCCACCGGCGTGCCTTCATCACTTTCAACCTGGTCTCGATCGCGGGATATGCGCTGGTCCTTTTGATTCCGCATTGGGCCGGTGTCATCGCCGGAATGTTCCTGTTCCTTTGCTGGAGTTGTTTCTCTCTTCCGGCGACTTTCTCGCTCGTCGGCGCCACCGTCGCTGCTGATCGCTACTCGATGGGGATCGGCGTGCAGATGGTGATCAAACGCGTCCCGATCATGATCGCGCCAGTGATCGGCGGGATTTTGATCGATCGTTTTGGTATCGTACCCGGGGTTCGGATCGCGCTAATCATTTCGATTGTCCTGTCAGCTGTTACCTTTATTGCGCTTCGGGAACTGCACGAAGAGCGAAAAGAAGCCGCAGAAATTGCCCCCGCCCCGGAACGCTGGAGCTTTCTGCATAGTTTGCGCGGGTTTGATACTTCGATGTGGTGGCTGTTGTTCAGCGATATTTTAGTCCGTTTCTGCGAACGAATTCCTTTCGCCTGGGTTGTAATCTTCGCCATGGATTATGCCGGTGCTACTGGCAAAGAAGTAGGCTTACTCACTACTATCGAAGTTCTGGTCGCAACGTTGTGCATCATTCCCAGTTCCTATTTTGCTGACAAACACCGACGCGAGCCTTTCGTTGTTGCTACTTTCGTCATGTTCACCCTTTTCCCCGTGGTATTGCTTTTTTCGCGTAGCTTTCCCGCCCTAATGATTGCCTTTTTTATCCGTGGTCTGAAAGAATTTGGCGATACCTCACGCAAGGCGCTCATCGTCATTTACAGTGACCCGGAGCGCCGCGGCCAGATGATCGGTGCCTATTATCTGGTGCGCGACCTGATCGTTAGCAGCGGTGCAGTTGTTGGCGCCTATCTTTGGGTCCGCAGCCCGGCCGCCAACTTCCTCGGTGCCGCTGCATTCGGTCTTGCTGGAACATTTATTTATCTGAGGGCAACCCGCCATGAACGCCGAAAAGCACGCGAGAACATAAAGTTGGATATTTCCCGAATGCGATTGAAATAGCGATCCGTCTTGCTCGCTTTAACGATAAAAGGACAACTTTATGGAAGCCGCTCCTATCATGTTAAACGAAGAAGAAGTTCGAAAGCGTTTACGCATGGAGGACTTGATTCCGGCCATCGCCGATGCGTTGCGAGATCTTTCTACCGGTACCGTCCTGCAACCCCTGCGAACAGTCCTTTCGATATCTCCGCACAATGGTTTCCTCGGTGTCATGCCCGCTTCCGGTCGGGCGCTCGGAGCCAAGCTGGTGACGTTCTATCCGCAAAACAAAGAGGTGCCAACGCATCACGCCATGATTTTGCTCTTTCGGCCGGAAACCGGCGAGCCGCTGGCCGTAATGGATGGCCGGCTCATTACCGAAATGCGCACAGCTGCGGCATCGGCGGTGGCGACAAACCTGCTGGCACGCGCCGACACAAAAACGCTAACGATTCTTGGTTCAGGCGTGCAGGCGCGGAGCCACCTCGAAGCCTTGCGACTGGTGCGATCGTTTGGCGAAGTGAAAGTCTGGAGTCCACGTAACGCCGGACGCTTCGCCCAGGAGTTCAATGTCCACGTCGCCCGCTCGGCCGAGGAGGCCGTGCGCGAAGCGGATATAATTGTGGTAGCAACCTCAGCAATCACCCCGATTCTGCGCGGTGAGTGGCTTGCACCGGGCGTCCACGTTAACGCTGTCGGCGCGACGCGGCCGAACTGGCGCGAGTTGGATGACGAAGTGCTGCACCGGTCGACCATTTATGTGGAATCACGCGAACCGGCGCTAAAGGAATCTGGCGATATTATTGCCGCCGATAAGGAACTAATCGAAATCGGTGAAGTGATCGCCGGGAGACGAAGCGGACGAAAATCGACCGATCAAATCACCCTTTTCAAATCAGTCGGAGTCGCTGTAGAAGACATTGCCACGGCCGAACTTGTGCTAAAGGCAAACGCTTCAGCCCCGAGGGCCGGTGGAAATTAGCCGATTGCGCAACCGCAAAACAGCCGCAACATCCTCCGGATTCCCCGCAGAGCGGCGCTCAAGTTTTCTTGCGCCACACAACATCTTCGTTGTTTCGGCGATCGATCAGGGCATCGACTTTTCCATCCTTATCGTAGTGAAACAGGATCCGCCCCTCGATTCCTTCGCGAAAAAACAAGTCGGATGTTTCGGGTAGTAACTGATCTTTCTTGCCGTTCCTTTCAACAAACAAACTGTCACCCTCCGAAAGCACGGTGCGTATTTGACCAAAGGCCAGCTCATAAGTGCCAACGAAATCAGGAAATTTCTTCGGGTTAGTTTTGCCGACGGCGGGATCTTCGTAATAACGGTGCGCCTGGCTGGCAACAATCTGCCAGTCACCATCGCGGCGGAGCCAAGTATCGGTAATGTGATAACGTGCGCTTAGCTTTTGGCCAAAAATCGTCTCTACTTCGTTAGCGTCATAGCTTAGAACGGCAACGTCGTCATAGATCCGACTCCGCACATGCTCGAGCTTAATCACGCCAGAGTAACCAGTCGGCAAAGGAGTGATATCGGCAACAAGTTTATTCTTATCCATCGTTCGCCCCTTCTCGTCCGAGAAAATGCAATCATCGGCAAAATATTGCTTCCATGGTGCCTGATTACCGGCTGCAACCGCATCGTACAACTCCCGCGTTCGCCGCACCAATTCCTGTTCCGTGATGGGCCCATCCTTCCCGGCCGCCAACGCGATCGTCGAGCCCAACAGAGTAATGAGCAGGAACGAAAGTCTCATGCCGCTGCTCTTTGCGTCCTCTCCTCTTCTTTCGCTATTCTTTCCTTCTTGCTCACCGCGATGATGTACGCACCCGTGGGAATAGCAAAGCTGTCGCCCTTGGCGTAGCGACGAACCGATTCCTCGATGGCGGATTGAATTGCATGCAACCTTGGCGGCGTCTGGCGCGCAAGTAATCCTGCCGTGCGCACCCCGGCGGCGTGTTCCGCGTCGAACGGAAAACGCGTCGTCGGGACATTCCAGTAGATCGAGTGAAGCTTGAAGATCATCGATTCGCCTTCGAATCCGGCCTGTGCCAGGGCCCGGCGAAAGTCTTCGCGACCAGAAAACAAATGATGCGGCGGTCCGGCTGGAAGATCCACTTCCAAGTCGGCATGCTTTCTAATCGCATCGTCAATCATCTTTGCATACGGATTCTCCTCCGGCGCTGCCCATACGGTAAATCCGAATTTTCCGCCGGGTTTCAGGACGCGACATGCCTCAGCGCAGGCGCGCTTAGGATCAGAAACATGGAGCAACGTAAAATTAGCCAGGACACGGTCGAAAGTTGCGCAAACAAACGGCAGATCTTGCGCGTCGCCTTCCTGAAATTCGATTTTCGGAAACATCCTTTGCGCAATCCCGATCATTTCCTTGGAAAAATCGAGACCGCACGTGATTGCACCACGCGCTGCGGCGGCGGCCGAGACGTAGCCAGGACCGCAACCAACGTCCAGGACTGACATTCCTCCCGAAACTTCCGCTGCATCGAACAATGCTGGAATGAATTGCCGCGTCGAACTGGCCCAAACAGAATCGTATTTTTCGGCGACCCGTTGCCAGCCTTCATGTTCGAATTTGGCGAATGATTCTATCACTTTCAGCGCTTTAAAAAATTATCGATTTTTCGTTAGACGTTCTTCCATTTTGGCAAAGACAGTGGCAAGGTGGCGGAATGAAGAAACGGCAAGGAGCATATCGCGAGTTTACCAATATCCGAATTTTACCGAGTGGCTACCAGGTGGCCATCACGCGCAATAAAAAGGAGTACAGCAAACATTTCGCCGGACATTCCAAGGATGCATTGAAGGCAGCACATCATTGGCGTGACAAAGTCCTTCGTCTGCTTCCCAACAAGCGTAGCCAGCCAATCCCGTCCCGGATTCTGACCAAACTCCGTCTGAAGCAACCAGTAGTGGGAGTTTCTCGCTACGGGGCGCGCCGGTTCTATTCTGTCACTTACCATGGCGCAAAAGGGAGAACCCGGGTGCGCACCTTTTCCTGGCGCGATCCCAAGGGAGAGTTAGCGGCCTATTCGGCAGCAATAAAATTCCGCCGAAAGAAGACGAAGTTCCGTTAAGAGAAGCGCCGACGAGGTCGCGATCGCTCCAAGCGAGTTCGTGTTTCCTAACGAGAAACGCGAAGGGTTAATATTGCGATGTATTCCGTTGAGGCCGATCAGTCGAAGCGACTGTTGGTAATCAGTGCCGCGGGAAAGGTAACAAAGAAAGAGGTGGCCGCAGTAGCGCAACAGGTGCGCAAGATGATGAACGAGATGACGCCGGGATTTCGAGTCCTGACGGACTTTCGGTGGCTCGATCGAATGGAGCCGGCCGCGGCAATACATATCGCGGAAATCATGGATGCGCTTGCGGAGAAGAAAGTGGCGATGGTGGTGCGCGTCGTTCCCGATCCCCACAAGGACATCGGCTTAAACATTCTCTCACAGTTTCATTACGGCCCGAACATCAAGCTCGCCAGCTTTGAGTCGTTAGCCGCAGCCTTGTCAATGTTGATGGAAGAAGTGTGATATGCGTCGACCCGCTCACGCGCTTCGCCGCCAGAGAAAGTAAACTGGCACGCCGGTCAAAACGATCAGGATACCAATGCCAGAGGTGCTTGGCGCCAGATAAGCGAGATCGAGAATCAAAAGCGCTGCCAGCGCAATCGAAAGTATCGGCACTAAGGGGTATCCCCAAGTGCGATAGGGTCGTTCCGCTCCTGGGTCCTTGCTGCGCAATACAATGACCGCTGCGACAAGCAGCACATAAAAAACCAGGTCGGCTGAGACGATGTACTCGAGCAATTGAGTATAGACATTGCCAAAAATGCGCTCGCCAGTTTGCGCGCTTGTCGTAACCGTCCGTGGCAGAGTGAGTAGCGCCGTCCAGATTGCCTGAACCAGCAATGCAAATGCCGGGACGTGAAATCGATTCGTCGTCCCCACTTTCCGAAAAAATAAATTATCGCGCGCCATCGCGTAATAGACGCGCGCTCCGGCGAGGATCAGCCCGTTGTTGCAACCGAACGTCGAGATCATGATGGCAGCAGCCATCGCCAGCACGCCCGGTATCCCGAAAACTGACCGCATCATTGCAACGGCAACCCGATTTTGCGGCGCGTTTTGAATCTCCGCTAACGATAAAGATGCAATGTAAGCGACATTCGCCAGCAAATAAAGTACTACCACGATCCCGCAACCATACAGCAACGCGCGCGACAGATTACGTCCCGGTTCGCGCACTTCGCTGCCGATAAAAGTGACGTTGGTCCACGCAGTCTGTGCAAAGACCGGCCCGACCATCGCTTTCCCAAATAATAACGCGACGGCGAGTCCGCCGACCACGGCGAATCCTGGTTGTGCGACCTGTGGGCTCCAACTGTTCGCAGGCGCATTCCACCAATGCGAGGCCAAGGCCGCGCAATTTGATTTCCAGCCGACAAGCAGCCCGATGACGATAACGCCCAATAGCGCCACCGTTTTGGTAAAGGTAAAACTGTTCTGCACGATCCTGCCGACACGAAGTCCGCGCGTGTTCAAAAAAGTTAGAAACGCGATCAGGAGAATTGCGACCAACTGTTCGCTCGAAAGACTAAGCGCGTAGCCCGGCAGCACGATGATCGGCGCGATTAGATAGTGGTCTCCAGCAATTGTCGGCACAAAAACGCCGAGGAATCGTGCGAATGCGATCGCCACCGCTGCGATCGTTCCGGTTTGCACAACAAGAAACAGCGTCCAGCCAAACAAAAATCCGAATGCCGGTCCGTAAGCTTCGCGCAGGAAAACGTAAACGCCGCCCGCGCGCGGCATCATCGTGGCCAATTCCGCGCAACAGAGTGCTCCTGTAATTGTCAGCGATCCTGCGACGACCCACGTCAGCAACAGCCAGCCCGGGGCGCCAATCAGCCGCGAGGATTCGGCCGACACAATAAAAATGCCTGATCCAATCATCGAGCCAATCACGATCATGGTAGCGTCGAGGAGGCCGAGACTGCGGACGAGCTGAGCTTTGCGTTTATCGATGGTTTCGTTCATCAAGCACGAAAAATGACGAAATCCGAATGACGAATGACGAATCAAGCCCCGATGACAAAGCTCGAAAGTAACGTCGCTCCAGCTGTTGCAATTTTCTCGTCATTCGTCATTTGTCCATTCCTTCGTCCTTCGTCATTCGAGCTTCGCCATTCGCCGTGGTGCAGCGATCGAAATACCATCGCGTTCGAGCCGCGCGCGCACGCTACGTGCGAACTCCACCGCGCCCGGCGTGTCGCCATGCAGACAAATAGTCTCCGGGCACACGGCTAGCTCGCTGCCGTCGATGGCGCGAATCTTTCCTTCCTTTAACATCCGCACAACTCTTTCCGCCGCCTCCCCCGGATCGCGCAGCAGCGCATCTGGCCTTGTTCGCGAAACGAGCGTCCCGTCGCTGTTGTAGTTGCGATCGGCGAAGACTTCCGAGGCAGTTTGCAGCCTCAATTCCTGTGCCGCCTTAAACAACTCCGTCCCGGCGGGGGCGAACAGAATTGCACCCGTATCGACGGCGAGCATCCCGCGTACGATCGCATCGGAAAGCTCCCGGTCGCGCACTGCCATATTATATAGGGCCCCATGCGGCTTAACGTGATTCATCTTCAGTCCCGCCGCCGTGCATAGCGCTTGAAAAGCACCAACCTGATACGCCACCAGCGCGTAAACTTCCGCCCCGCTAATCTGCATTTCAATGCGTCCGAAATTCTTGCGATCGTCGAGACTTGGATGGGCTCCCACCGCCACTCCTTTTTCTTTCGCCACGCGAATGGAATTAAAAATCCCCGCCGGATTGCCTGCATGAAATCCGCACGCAATGTTGGCCGAGCTAACGAGACTTAGGATTTCGTCGTCGTGACCGGCGCCTTCACCCAGATCTGAATTCAGGTCGACTTTCATCCAAAACGCGCCTCCAATCCGGCGCGAAAAAGCGCGATCTCGCGCTCGCGTTCTCGTAAAAGTTGACGCGCTTCCTCCAACTCAATCAATTCAAAGCCGACTTCGTGGAGCGGTTGCAATTGCGCCGCGTAGCCCAGATCGACCGTGATCACGTGCGCGATTTTCGGATAACCCCCGATGGTCTGACAACCCTGAAGAAGAATCACCGGTGCTCCACTCGGAGGAAGCTGGATTGTTCCTGGCGTTACCGCTTCAGAAACAAGCTCGCGCCGGCTGGCCGGCGCAATCTCTTCGCCGTCCAATCGCAGGCCCATTCTGTCCGAATTCATCGCTACCCGAAACGTTTGCGCCAGCAATTTGCGTCCCGTGCTGTCATCCCAATTCTTGCCGCGAATAATGCGAAGAAGTTTTCCGCGTCCGACAAATCGTGGCGCGCTCCAGTCAGAAACTTGGTCGGCAATTTCATCGCGCACACGCGCGCATAATTCCGATTCCACCCCCAGCGGCAACTCATCGCCATCGCGCAGGGCACGGCCTTCCCACCCACCAAAATGCGCGCGCAAATCCGTCGCTCGGCTTCCGAGAATTTCGGGAACATTGATGCCGCCGGAAATCGCCAGCCAGGCGCGGCCGTGGCGTTGTGGCAAAATCTCAATCTCCGCGTCAGTTGAAACGCGCGCACAATGCAAAATCGGAACCAGGTTGTCTCCGACCCGGACTTCGAACTCGCCACCCGACCACGCCAATATTCGTTCATCGTGAAATCGCAGCCGAAGCCGGCCACTCACGCACTCCAAACCAGCCGTACATTCCAGATTCCCGATCAAAAGATTCGCTAACCGCAATGAGATCGGATCGAGCGCGCCGCCTGGTGTAACGCCAAATTTCCGGAGTCCCGCCCGGCCGCAGTCCTGCACGGTCGTCTGAAACCCCGCCGAAATAACGGACACGGTCATTGTTTGAAAACATCAAATTCGGCACGCGTAATCCTACGGAAGTGCACGTAATCGCCCGGTTGCAAGAGTGTGGGCGGGCTTTCATTTACCCGAAACAACTGCAGCGGAGTGCGACCAAGCACATTCCAACCTCCCGGAGATTCCAGCGGATAAACGCCAGCTTGAGCATTGGCGATCGCAACGGAGCCGGCCGAGACTTTCGTTCGCGGACTTTCCAAACGGGGCACGCATAATGGTTGCGGCAAGCCGGCCAGAAAAGGAAAACCAGGCATGAACCCAATGCAGGCCACGGTGTATTCGGCGGAGGAATGCAACGCGACGATCGCGTCAGGAGTCAGGGACGTGTGATTTGCGACACGCTTGAGGTCGAGCGCGAACTCTTCGTCGTAACAAACCGGAATCTCGACCCGTCGTCTCTTTCCAGACACACGAACGCCGGCCGATGCAATCAAAGCGCGAATCCTGTCTTCAAAGTCAGGCCCGAGTTGGGTGATTTGGAAGAAAACAGCTACCGATTCGTAAGAGGAGGTGACATCGATTACGCCAGGAAGTTTTGCCCTTTCGATCGTCTCGGCTGCGGAAAGGACGCGTGCCAGGAGGCCGCTGGAGTCCGAAATTTTATCCGCCAGATTAATGATGAGCGCGGAATCTCCCAAGGAGTCGATTTTCATGGGTTCGGTGTCTCATTTCGAGCGAAGAACAAGAAGAGATGCAAGGCCTTTGAGAATCCGCAAATCGCTACTTCTGGACCGCTTCAATCTCAATTATCGGTGTAATGTTATTACTAATTCCGGAGATCGATTCGGTGGCGTTGCCAAATGTTAGTGCGAAATCCTTGCGATTAATTGGATCTGTGGTGACGGTCCAACGAGTACTTGCGGGAAGCGAACCTCCACTTGCCGGGGTTGCCAATTTCACATGCAGCGTCATGGGTCTGGTGACGCCATGCATGGTGAAATCGCCCAAGATATCGCCACTGTTTTCGCCGGTTTGTTTTACGCTGCGACTTTGGAAGACGATCTCTGGGAATTTGCCAGCGTCGAAAAATTCTGAGCTAAGCAAATGTTGGTCGCGCTTCTTGATTTTGGTATCAATGCTTCCGACGGAAATTCGGGCGATTACGGACGAACGCTCCGGATGTTCGCGGTCCACTTCAACCGTGCCGCTAAATCGATGGAAATCGCCGCGTACCGTGCTGACGAATTGATGAATGGTAAAAGCGATTTGCGAGTGGCCAGCATCGATTTTGTAAGTTTCGGCAGATGCGCTCAGCGCAGGGAGGAGCAGTAGAAAAAGACAGCGAACTTTCATGAGTCACCCTTATCGCGGGTGAACAATTTGAGCAATGTAGCCCGCGAGGATGGCAGCCTGCCAAACAGACGTCCCAACGCCATTGCCGCACTTGGCTTCGCGCCCTGAACACCTGTGATGCGCGCAAGTTCGGATTCGAAATGGATCACCGCGCGCTGATCCGGATCGTGCTCGTTCAGGTAAGCGAAGGCGCGCTGAAGCAAACGGAAGATTTCCGGTTCGTGATGCTCGGTCTCGGTGCAGACTTCAATTAATTCGACGAAATACGACGCCGCCTGCGTCCGTCGATGATCATTTCGAATTCCTGCGAATGGGTTAACTATCACGACCTCGCGCAAGGGATGCAAATTCGATCTGCGGCTTTTTGCGATCGATATCTCCGCTTCGAAAAATAAATCGAGCCGCCCGCGGAACGGGCTTTTCGGCCGTCGCGCCCCGCGAGCAACGGTTTGAATTACGCCTAGAGAATCGGTGCACCAGGAGATGATGAGGCTGGTGTCGCTCAATTTGCGTTTGCGCAGCAATATTCCGCGAGAGGTTATGTTCACCACGCAGGTAATCTTCGTCTGGGGAGGGCGGGCTGCCAGCCCGCAGTTTCCGGCAGCTTGCCGGAAACACTCTTTCCTTTCATGTCCCCAAATCGTACGCGTAGAACGGCTGCGGCACAGCGGCCGCGGCCAGCAGGTTAGCAGCCTGCGCTCCCCAGAGGAGTTGCGCTTGCACCTCGCTGGCACACGTTGAACGCATGCAAACGCGCAAGGTCGGTTCGCTCGAAGTCTCCGTCGTCGGACTTGGCTGTAACAATTTCGGTTGGCGGATCGATGCCGAAGCGAGCGCGAAGGTTATCGACGCAGCAATTGAATCGGGCGCAACATTTTTCGATACTGCCGATCGTTACGGCAAGGGGCAAAGCGAAGATTTTTTGGGGCGCGCACTCGGCAAGCGACGCGATCAAATTATTTTAGCGACGAAGTTCGGCATGGAAATGGAGAAAGGCCAGCAGGGAGCATCGCCGAAATATGTCCGGGAAGCACTCGACGCGAGTTTGCGACGACTGCGAACGGATCGGATTGATCTCTATCAATTACATCAGCCCGACCCGAAGACACCAATCACGGATACGCTGGGCGCGCTTGATGAACTCGTGCGCGCGGGAAAAGTGCGTCAGATCGGTTGCTCCAATTTTTCTGGCGCCCAAATACGGGAAGCGGCGGATGCCTCGCAAGGCCGTGCCCAATTTGTCAGCGTTCAAAACCAATTCAGCCTTTTCCATCGGGAGCCGGAAACAAACGGGGTGCTGGCGGAATGTGAAAGGCGTCGGCTGGCGTTTCTCCCGTATTTCCCGTTAGGGAGTGGGTTGCTGACCGGAAAATACCGCAAAGGCAAGAAATTGCCGGAGGGAAGTCGTGCGACCGATGGTTGGGGACCCAAAGTTTTTACCGAGCAAAATCTGGCGATCGTCGAATCGCTGATCGAATTCGCCGAATCGAAAGACCATACCATTCTGGAGTTGGCATTTTCCTGGTTGCTTTCGCACAAACCGGTTGCGTCAGTCATTGCCGGCGCAAGCAAGCCCCAACAAGTCCGGGCAAATGCAAAAGCGGTAAATTGGCAGCTGAGTCCGGGAGAGCTCGCAGAAATCGACTCGATAATGAACAACACTTGAGGCTCGCTATGGAGGGGCAGAGCCCTGCGACGCCGCATCGTCTAAGACAAATTCCGTGGGAGCTACCGAAACTGCACGCATTCCCGAGGACCTTACCGGACGCGCGCGGCGGGTCCCGGTCGGTGAAGTCAGCTGGCGCACAACTTTTCGCGCGCTGCGACATCGCAATTATCGCCTGTTTTTCTACGGACAACTCGTCTCGCTCATCGGCACGTGGTTGCAGCAAACGGCGATGAGCTGGTTCGTTTACGAGATTACTGGTTCCAAATTCCTGTTAGGTGCCGTCGTCGCCATCGGTTCCGCACCAATGATGATCTTTTCGCTTTGGGGTGGCTCGCTAGCGGATCGTTATTCAAAACGGTCGATCCTCATTGGCACACAAACGGCGCAAATGCTTTCCGCTTTCGTGCTTGCGGCCGGTGCGTGGATCGGTTTCGCCTCTGCCTCATTCATCATGGTCATTGCAGCACTCAATGGCATCGCCATGGGATTTGATATTCCCGCTCGACAGGCCTTCACCGTGGAGATGACGAGCCGCGAGGATTTGCTCAATGCGATTTCGCTCAACAGCTCGATCTTCCATGGCGCACGCGTGATCGGCCCATCTATCGCCGGCCTCATGATCGGTACGGTTGGAATTCCGATCTGTTTTTTTCTCAATGGCGTAAGCTTCATCGCGGTCATCGCGGGCCTTGTGATGATGCAGCTTCCGCCATTGGAGCGACCAATCATTTACACTTCTCCGCTGGAACACGCCTGGAGCGGTATCGTCTATTCCATTGAGCATCAGCGTGTGCGCACGATCCTGTCACTTTTTTTCGCGGTGGGCGTTTTCGGCTGGTCCTATACCGTCCTGATGCCGGCGTTCGCGCGCGATATTCTCGGACGCGGCGCTAATGGTTATGGCCTTTTGATCTCTGCGAGCGGCGCGGGCGCGCTGATCGGCGCGCTACTCGTTGCCGCTTACGGGCACCTCGTAACGTCACGCAAACTTGCATTTGGCGGCATTTATCTGTTTTCCGGAGCCGTGACCGCACTCGCATTTACTCGGAGCTTCTACTTCTCGTTAGGGTGCCTGTTTTTTGCGGGACTCGGCATGTTACTGTTTTTCGCAACCTCCAACACGACTCTGCAAACCATTGTGCCGGACGAAATGCGCGGCCGGGTGATGGGTATTTGGTCACTTGTCTTCGGCATGATGATTCCAGTGGGCAGCCTCGAAGCCGGAGCAGTCGCAAATTTGTTGGGAACACCCTTTGCGCTGGGGTTCGGCGCCATCATCTGCCTGGCAGCGGCCATCATTACGCGAATTGTGATTGCGCGGCGCGAAGCTTTGGCGACAACTTAAATGATGCCAGCCTACATCATTGTCGAAATCGAAGTCACCGATCCTGTCGGCTACGAAGAATACAAGAAGCAGGCGGCCGCGACGGTGGAGCAATATGGCGGGAAATACATTGTCCGAGGAGGTGCTTGCAAAACATTGGAAGGCGATTGGCAGCCAAACCGCATCGTTGTTCTGCAATTTGATAACATGGAAGCCGCTAAGGCCTGGCTTAGTTCACCCGAATATGTTGGACCGCGAAAGCAGCGTCATCGCACCGCAAAGACCCGAATGATTCTGGTTGAAGGCTTGTAGCCTGCCGCCCGCAAATCATGAACTCGAGCATTACAAATTCAGAGTCGAAATACGCCCGGGCAGCGTTATGATGCGCGCGCATGAGTGAGGAAACCGTCGCCCAAAGAGTCATTCGCATTATTGCCACTAACAAAAAGATGGCGCCGGAAGAAGTGTCTCCGGCGACCCGCTTTGAGGATCTGAAAATGGATTCACTCGACGCTTTGAACATGATTTTCGCGCTCGAGGAGGAATTCGACATCGACATTCCCAACGAGGAAGCGGCGAAAATGAAATCGGTCGATGAGGCGATTCACGGCGTGGAAGAGTTGCTCAAAGCGAAGAGTTCGGCCTCCAACTAGCGATGCGCCGCGTAGTTGTTACCGGCGTGGGCGTGCTCTCGAGTATCGGCAATACGCTCACGCAGTTCGAAGAATCCTTGCGTGCCTGTCGTCCGGGCATCGGGCCCATTACTCAGATCGACACGTCGCGGCTTCGCTTTCATAATGCGGCCGAGGTCGCGGGATTTGAACCGACCGGGCATTTTACCGATTCGCAACTGAACTGGCTCGACCGCTTCGCCCAACTTGGCATCGTCGCCGCTCGCGACGCCATCGCAGATTCGACACTGACCTGGAATGATGAACTGCGCGCGCGAACTGGCGTCATTACCGGCTCCTGTTTGGGCGGTATCGGCACCGAAGACGCGCATTACTTTGGGTTTTATCACGAAAAAAAGTCGCGTTGTTCGCCCACTGCTGTGCCGCGCATCATGAGCAACGCGGTCGCCAGCCATGTCGCGATGGAACAAAAATTCACCGGCGCAACCTTTACTACCTCCACGGCCTGCTCCTCCGCCAACCACGCGATCGGACAGGCACTTTGGTTGATCCGGCAGGGCACGCTGGATTGCGCGCTCGCTGGGGGTAGTGAAGCGCCGATCTCCTTTGGACACCTAAAGGCTTGGGAAGCGATGCGGGTCGTGGCGCCGGACATCTGTCGTCCATTTTCGAAGAATCGCGCTGGTATTATCCTTGGCGAAGGCGCCGCCATGCTGGTTCTCGAAACACTGGAGAACGCACGTGCGCGCGGAGCAAAAATTTACGCAGAACTTGCTGGCTTCGGCATGTCGGCTGACGCGTATCATCTCACCAGTCCACTCGCTGAAGGTGCGGCTCGCGCCATGAACGCCGCACTCGAGGACGGCCATCTTTCTCCAGAACAAATCAATTACGTGAACGCGCACGGGACCGGGACACAAGCGAATGATTCCACGGAAACACGCGCAATCAGGCAGGTTTTTGGATCGCACGCTGACAGGCTGGCGGTTAGTTCCACAAAATCCATGCACGGCCACGCGCTGGGCGCAGCCGGAGCATTGGAAGGAGTGGCGACCCTACTTGCGTTCCGCAATAATTTCTTGCCGCCAACGGCGAACTTCCTGGACCGCGATCCCGCCTGCGACCTTGATGTCGTTCCGAATGAAGCGCGTAGCGCCGAAATCGAAGCCGCGCTTTCGAACTCCTTTGCTTTCGGCGGACTTAACGCCGTTCTCGCATTCCGACGGGTTGCGGAGTAGCCGCGGCGCGGGATTGTCGATTCATCAACCTTCCTCCCAGCGTCGCAGGATAGCAGTCACGTTCGTTCCACCGAAGCCACTTGAGTTAGTCATCGCAACGCGCGGAGCGTAGTCGATCGGATCAGTAACAATGGCCACCGAGGCAAACTCAGGATCGAGTTCAGTGACGTTGGCGGACACGGGGGTAAAGCGCTCTTGCAACGCGAGACAGCAAAAGCCCGCCTCCATCGCGCCAGCTAAAGACAAGCCGTGGCCAGTGATCGATTTAGTGCTGCTGATGAAAGGCCCTCTGCCGTTGCCGAAGACGCGTTTGATCGCGCGAATCTCAGCCGCATCTCCCACCGGTGTCGAAGTCCCGTGCGCGTTGATGTAATCGACTTCGGCGGGTGAAATTCCAGCCTCGCCGATCGCAGCCTCCATGGCTCGTTTCAGCCCATCGCCTTCCGGCTCCGGCGCCATCACGCTATAACCGTCAGAAGCTTCGCCCCAGCCAATCATTTCCGCCTGAATCGGAACGCCGCGTCGTCGCGCATGTTCCAGTTCTTCCAGGACAAGGACCGACGCGCCTCCAGTGACAACGAAACCATCGCGCTTTACGTCGAACGCACACGGACTGATTGAAGGATCAGTCCCTGTAGTTAAGGCACGAGTCCCCACAAAAGGCAGGATAGTAAAGAGATCGCAGTCTTCCGCGCCGGCGACAAAGACGATGTCCTGCCGATTCAAACGAATCCGATCAAAGGCTTCACCTAAAGCGTGCGCCGAGGAAGCACAGGCGCTCGAGAAACCCAAGGAATGACCTTTGATCGCAAAACACGAGACGAAATTCATGTTCAATGTCCCGGAAATGCTGGCGACCATCGCCATCGGATTGCAGCGCTGCGGTCCTTTTTCCAACATCATAGCCATGTAGTCGTAACTGAGCCATGAGGAACCGCCCGACGCGCACATAGCCCCGGTTCTGGGATGCGAAATGAGCTCGGGCGGCAGTTGTGCCTCCGCGATGGCCTGTTTCATGGCGCAGAATCCGTAGACGGCGTTCGGGCTCATCGAACGCAGATGCTCCCGCGGGATAGTGTAGGCCGCGGGATAGGTCCATTCGTCGGAGTGAAGTTCTGGGAAACTAAATTCTTTCACTGTTCCGACCAGGCGAACCAGAACACGCGTCCGTTCCAATTCCGGGTAATACTCGATGCCAGTGCGAAGCTCCCGCAAACTTGTTAGCACTTGCTCGCGCGTATTCCCGATGCTGGTGATGAAACCGAGACCGGTGACAACAACGCGTCGCTGGGGTTGAGAATTCTGTGTCGGCACAAAAATCTATCGAGCCTTTAGAGAGAAAGTGCTAGTCCCGCTCAGACCTAGAGGTCAGGCGGGTTTGTGGATCTCGGTGAATCGTTGCATCAGAAGTTCGCTGACGTCATTGAACGTCGTCACTCGCCTCAGTTCCGCGTCCTCGACTGTGACGTCGAGCGCGTCCTGCACATCAAGCACCACTTCGAGCATCATAAGCGAGTCCATTCCTAACGTAGAAAGCGGTGTTTCGAGCGATGCCTTTTCTACCTGCTCGCGTGCATCGGGCCGCACATACCGCCAAACGATCCCGCGCAAGATCTCTGGAATCAACGCCGTATCGCCCGAGCGACGCAGATTAATGATCGCCTCCGCCGTGCCTTGACGGCAACGCCGGAAGTCGTGGTTGACCTTCTTGATTTGCTCGTCGGTGAGTTCGGTAGGCATGGCGAAGGAGGATATTCTGCGCGAGCCGGTGTGAAATCAAACGCGTCGTTCGACTCGCATTTTGATTCCGTTGCGCGCGCGGAGAGTTAGCTGCGGTTGCAGGGCAATGGGCGCGCCAGCTGCGAGCCGGAATTTCCACTTTTGCCCGATCGTGGCCAGACAAAGAACGCCTTCCGTGGAGGCGAATGCTTCGCCGAGACATGACCGGCTCCCGGCTGAGAATGGGAAGTAAGAAAACCGCGGACGTTCCGACCTCGCCGCGGGTTGCCAGCGCTCCGGGTCAAAGAGCAAGGGTTCGGGAAACCAGCGCGGATCGCGCTGAGTGACGAACGACGAAATGATAACAACCGAACCCGGTGGAATTGTGTAAGATCCGATCTGACATTCCACAATCGCACGACGGCCAACGGCCCAGAGCGGGGGGTAAAGACGCAGCGCTTCCGAGAATATTCGTCCCGTTAACGACAGCTCCATTACATCACCCATACGCGGAGCGCGCCCGCCAAGGTGCCTGTTTATCTCCTCATGGAACTTTTCTTCCACTTCCGGATGCTGCGAAAGCAAATACCACGTCCAAGCCATCGCATTGGCGGAAGTCTCATGACCGGCGAGAAAAATCGTCATCGCTTCATCACGCAATTGGAGATCGCTCATTCTGCCTCCATCGCCTTCCGCGTCCTGCGCGAGCAGGAGCATGGAGAGGAGATCGCCGCGATCTTCGCTCTTCGCCCGCCGGACCTGAATAATGCGGTAAACCGCGGCATCGATCCGGCCCAAAGCCTTTTCGAAATCTTCGCGGTCGGCCCGTGGCAGAATGGACCGTTCAAATTGCTCGAGGATCTCGTCGAGCGCATCGCGAATTTGCTCAGCATCAGACTCGACGTTCGCTCCAAACAACGTGCTGCCGACGATCATCATCGCCAGCCAGTTCATTTCCCGGCAGACGTCAATTACCGCTCCCTCTATCCAACCCTCACGCAAACGCACGGCCAGCGACACCATCTGTTCTGCATAAGCGGCGATGCGTTCACCATGAAATGCCGGCTGTGAAAGGCGTCGCTGACGCCGATGGAATTCGCCTTCGCTCACGAATAATCCATCGCCTAGCACTTCCTTGATCCGATCGACTGCGAACCATTTTGTGAAGTTGCGGTCCTGCGTCACGAGCACATCACGAACGTAATCCGGATGATTCACCAGGAAGAGGTCCTGCTCGTGATCGCCCAGGCGAAATCGAACAATGTCACCGTGCTCGCGCGCGAGCGTCGTAAAAAATTCGAGGGGATCCCGCCGCATAGCGTAGAGGAGAGCACTCGGAGAGGTCCCGATCGGATTGGGCAGCACGGAGGTTGTCATTCGGGTATTGTTTCCTTTATCTGAAAGCGCCACCGGTGGCTCGCGAAATCTCTCACATGAAAATGTCCGGCCCAAATCAATGCAACTAGCGGTTCGCGTTTGGCATTACTGTTCCTACCTCGTTTTGCGCTTGTGCGAAGGCCTGATCGCACTTCTCCCGATCGATGGCGCTTTCGTCCTCGGAAAAATCGGCGGCGAATTGATGTATCGATTTTTGCGAAAACGCCGCGCGATGGCGCTCGCCAATCTACGGCTGGCCTTCAGCGCGGAAATGTCGGAAACGCAGCTTCAGGCGCTTAATCGCAAACATTTTCAACTTCTCGGCGCGAATTTCCTCGCTGGTCTCAAGGCATCGACTATGCCCAGCGAAAAAATCTGGGAGCGTGTGACCGCAGATATTCCTAAAGAGCGACCGCGCATCGGCTGGCTGGCGTTGATCAGTCATCTAGGCTCTTGGGAGCTCTTCAGTCATCTCGCGGAGAGAATTCCGGAATATCGCTTCGGGGCCGTTTATCGCCGCCTCTACAACCCTTATCTCGATCTTCACTTGCGCAAGACGCGGGCAAAATCAGGCACTGCACTCTTCGACCGCTACGACGATTTGTTGAAGTGTGTGCGTTTTCTTCGCGAAGGCGGCGTGGTTGGAATTCTCATCGATCAACGCGCCGGCCGCGCCGGAGTTTGGATGCCGCTTTTCGGCCGACTCGCATCTTCTTCCACGCTCGCCGCCACCCTGTCGATCCGCACCGGAGCTCCTGCCCTTCCGATCGCCATCGAGACGTGTGGTCGAGCCAGATGGAAAATAATCATCTTAGATCCGGTTTTCCCACCGGAAGACGGCAACACCGAACTCTTCACTGCCAGAATCAATCGTCTGCTGGAAGAAATGATCAGACTCTCACCCGCCGATTGGCTTTGGGCGCATAACCGATGGAAACCAAATCGGCCTGCTTTACTCTTCACCCGCGATCAGCGTCGCCGAGTTTTTTTACCTCCTGACTTTGATCGCGCCAGGCTGGTCCCGTTTCGCATTCTCATCGTGTCACCAAACACACGAGAAGCAGCCGCCACGACGCTGCCCGCCGTGCGCGCCATCCAGCAAGGTCGGCCCGATGCCTGGCTGGCTGTTCTCGCGCCCGGCGATTCGGCAGAAATTTGGCGCGATACTTCTGAAATCAGTCGAACCATCGAATTCAATAACGAATCCGTCTTCGCTCTTGCGTCAAAGATTCGGCGCATCGCTGAATTTGACGCTGCGATTTTCTTTTCGCCTGGCTGGAAAACCGCGCTCGCTGTTTGGCGGGCCGGAATCCCTGTTCGGGTCGCACGTCGCTGCGGAGCGATGTCGTTTCTGTTCAACCTCCACCCGCAAAAGCCGAAAGACATTTCTGATCCCATCCGGCTGAATTTGCGCCTGGCGAAAAGTATCGGCGCAAACATTGATGGTTTGTCTTAGCGCCGAATAAAATTGTCAATCGCTGCCAGACTCACATACTCTCCGCCGCTTCGTCAGTGCGGTTGCACCCTGATGTATTTATCCCGGTTTCTTTCTGTTTTGGTTCCGATTTTTGTTTTGACCGGTTGTGTCGACATCACCGGTCGCTCGGCTGCGCAACTTGCGCCGATCCAGTCCGCGCAAGAGCCCCGTTTCGTCCGCGAAGGTCATGTCTATTGCATTCTCGGCTGGCTCGGTATTTGGAGCCGCGGCATGGATGTGATTGCGCAACGCGTCGATTCGGAACTGGGGGTGGAAGCTACTTCGTTAGCTAACTCAGAATGGCAGAAGGTCGCCTCTTTTGTCAGACGTGAACACGAGGCCGGTCGCTGGTCGGGACCGCTCATTCTGGTCGGCCATTCCATCGGAGCCGACGATCAAATCCGCGTGGCAAAACGACTGAACGAGGGAAACATTCCCATCGATCTTCTTATTCTGATTGATCCCACCGATCCGCCGACGATCCCACCCAACGTGAGACACTGCGTCAACATCTTCAAGAGCCAGCCCGTGGTTGATTACGCGCCGATTTTCCGCGGCATAAAAGTTCGCATCGTCGATCCAACCCAAACTCTGATCGAAAATATCGATCTGCGCCGGACCGAAGTTGGATTCGACACCCGAGTGATCAATCATTTCAACATCGCCAAAATCAAAGGAGTTCAGGACATGGTTCTTACCGAGATCGCGAAGGCCTGTCCGCGGAAAAAGCGTTGAATATTTTACCATCTTTGATCGCAGGCTGTTGCCTTCTGGTCTATTGGGGCGCAGTCGTGCGCAAGGCGCTTCGCTTCTCCCGAAAGGAAGCGCACGGAGTTAATCTGATTCCGCGCGAGCGCGCGGGACGATGGGTTCGAGTTTTTTGGATTCCAACGATCGCGGCGTGGTGTGTCCAGCCCTGGCTGGCTTTTCGCCGCCATTTTCATCATTTTGCTTACGACCTGGCATGGACCGTAGCCGGGTTCGTCGGCGCCGTAGTCTGCGTCGGCGCGACCATCGCGACCTTCTCGTGCTGGCGGGAGATGGGCCGGTCCTGGCGACTCGGCATCGACCCGGGAGAAAAGACGCCGCTGATTTTCAGCGGACCGTTTCGCATCGTTCGCCACCCAATCTACACCCTTTCGATTCTGCTCGTCCTCGGAACGCTGGCGACAACGCCGACATTGGTAATGCTGCTGATTGCCATCGTGCACATCGCTTGCCTGCAATTCGAGGTGCGCCGCGAAGAAATCTATCTGCTCGGAAAACATGGTCGTGCCTATGCGGATTATATGAAACGCGTCGGTCGATTTCTACCGCGACACCTCATTGTTCACAATTCATGAATCTACGTCTCGTTAGCGGGCTGTCGGAAACCCGCATCCTAACCCTCTCCCAGTGGGAGAACGAACGCTTTGCTGTCGTAAATAGTCAGCGCACACTCTCTCCTGTTGAGGAGAGGCGCGCGCGATCTGCCAATCGGGCTCGGCAGTGAGAGCAGTTTTTCAACAATCTCGTTAGGCCCAAAAGTGAACGACTTCCAACAATTGATGCGGCAGTGGACCACGTTGGCACCCTACAACGCCGGCCACATCATGCGTGTGTCTGGCGCACCCGATCTTGAACGGTGGCGCGCGGCGTTCAACGCCGTCTTAAAGACTATTGGTCTAACCGAACCCATTCTAATTGAGTTGAGCACACTCGCACTCGACCAAAAAATCATCCAAGAACTGAATTCTCCCTTTGTTCCCGGAACGCTGCCACTCCGAGCCTTCGTCATGGCAGATCAGCGAGAAAGCTATCTGGTCGGAGTCATCTATGACCACTGGTTCGCCGATAGCCCTTCACTTCGCGCTCTTATGCAGCGCGTCTTTGGGCACTACAGCGGCGACGGTGAGAATCTGCCGCCGTTGATCACATGCGATGATGAAGAAGATTTGGAACACTCGCGATTTGGGGTTCGTGCGCTTATCTCCTGTCTTCGAGATTACTTCCGGCATCGTCGCGCCTGCCGGATCCATTTGCGCGACCCACTCGACTTCGGCGCCGGTTTTTTTTCCTTGCGCTTTCCGGATGGTGCCATCGATCAGATCCGTGCGTATGCAAAGAAATATGGAGCGACCGTGAACGACGTTTTTCTCGCGACCGCCTCCCAGGCGCTCGGGAAATTTACGGCGGAACAACGAAAGTCGCAACCCTCTCCGCGAACGAAACGAGACCGTATTGCCCTCGCCACCGCCGTTGATCTGAAGCCCCGTTCCGCTAGGAACCCTGATGACTTCGGATTTTTCGTTGGCTATTTCACTGTCGTGCACGATCGCCCTGAAATGCAGCCGTTACCTGAGCTGGTTGCGGCCACGGCGCGCGAAACATCAGCCAGCAAAAGTGCCGCCCGCGCGCTTGAGTTTGCCTGGGGCCTACGCATCGCTCGCTTGACCTGGGATTGGTCATCCCGGCCGCGATTCAAAGCTCAATTTTTTCAAAAAGGGCTACCCTTCCTGGCCGGAATCTCGAATGTCAATCTGACTGGTTCCTGGGCCGATCAAGAGGAGCGGCCAGCGACCGGCCAGGCGATGGTGCTGGATTATTTCCGGGTCTCGCCCGTCGGACCGCTCGTGCCCCTAGTTTTTACTTTCACCACAATTCGCGATCGGCTGTCATTATGCGTGACCTACCGCACCACTGCCTTTTCTCAGAACCAAGCTGAGCAAATAGCGACAGAGTTGGCGGAAAGACTGCGGAATCTTAGACCAGGTTGACACCCTGCTAACGATTCATGATATGCAACGCGCGCTTTTCCACGGCGAGCGCCGCTTCTTTGACTGCTTCGCTCAAGGTTGGATGGGAGTGGGTGGTCCTACCCAGGTCTTCGCTGCTCCCGCCGAATTCGATGACAGATGCTGGTTCAGCGATTAGTTCGGAGGCGGTATGTTGTAAGATGTGCGCGCCCAGAATTCTGTCGGTTTTGGCATCGGCGATAAACTTGACCACGCCCTCGACATCTTCGTTCGCTAGCGCGCGACCGTTGGCCCGGAACGGGAATTTGCCGACGCGCACATTCATCCCCTTCTCTTTCGCCTGGTCCTCGGTAATGCCCACGCCGGCCAGCTCCGGATTGGTGTAAATGATGCCGGGAATGGCGTCATAATTCACGTGCCCCGACTTGCCCGCGATGTTTTCGATGCAGGCTATCCCTTCGTCCTCGGCTTTATGCGCGAGCATCGGTCCGGCAATGACGTCGCCAATTGCAAAAATGCCTTTGACATTGGTGCGAAAATGCTTGTCGACCTTGATCCTCTTTTTCTCATCGAATTCCACCCCGACTTTTTCCGCGCCGAGCCCTTCGGAAAAGGGGCGGCGACCGACTGAAACCAGCACCCTGTCCGCTTCGAATGTCAAAGTTTCGTTAGCTTTAGTAGCAGTCGCGACCGCGCGGCCATTTTCAACTTTCACGCCGGTGACCTTGGTCTCGAGATGAAACTTAATGCCCTGCGAAGTCAAAGCGCGTTGGAGTAAATTCGAGAGCTCGAGGTCGAATCCGAGCGCGATACGCGGCAAAAATTCCAGGATCGTCACTTCACTGCCGAGCCGATTCCAGACCGAACCAAGTTCAAGCCCGATCGCGCCCGCGCCGATGACGAGAAACTTTTTCGGCGCTTCTTCGAAGCAGAGCGCCTCGGTGCTGCTGACAATGGTTTTGCCATCGAACTTAGCCGACGGCAGTTCGATTGGCACGCTTCCAGTCGCGATGACAATGTTTTTGGTCTCGATCTCCTGCGTTTCGCCGCTCGAAGATTTTACCGAAACCTTTCCCGGCGCGGTGATTGTCCCCATTCCTTCCAGCACCATCACCTTATTCGTCTTCATTAACTGGCGGACGCCGCCGGTAAGCGCCTTAACGACTTTGTCTTTGCGCTTTTGCATCGTCGATAAATCCACGCGTGGGTTGTCGAGAAGGATTCCATGTTTGGCTGCTTCCTTTTTTGCGAAAACAAAATGATCGCTGGAAGTCAGCAAAGCTTTGCTCGGAATGCAGCCGATATTCAGGCAGGTACCGCCGAGGTCCTTGTCCTTCTCGATCAATGCGGTCTTGAGGCCGAGCTGACCCGCGCGAATAGCGGCAACGTAGCCACCCGGACCGGAGCCGATGATTATGACATCTAATTTGTCCATGTTTTCGCCCATGTCATTCCGACCGAAGCGGAGGAATCTCAACTATGTCAAGAGATGTCTCGGTCCGAGCCGGATTGGGGTTTTCGCTCGACATGACAGAAACTAAAAATCAATCGGCAAGGTTTTCGGCTTCTCGATGCCTTCCTTTACCTTGATTAAAAATGTGACGGCTTCTTTGCCATCGATGAGGCGGTGATCGTAGCTGAGGGCAAGATACATCATTGGACGCACCATCACAGCACCCTTCACTGCGATCGGGCGCTCCATGATCTTATGCATGCCAAGGATTCCGCTTTGCGGTGGATTTAAGATTGGTGTGGCCATGAGTGAGCCATAAACACCTCCGTTCGAAATGGTGAACGTGCCACCTTGTAGCTCTTCAATTTTCAATTTTCCTTCGCGCGCTTTCTTTGCGTAATCGGCGATGTCCCTCTCCAATTCAGCGAACGATTTCTTATCAGCGTCGCGGACGACCGGAACAACCAGGCCACGCTCAGTCCCTACCGCGACGCCAATGTCGTAGAAATTGTTTTGGATAAAGTCGTCGCCTTCAATCCGGCCATTAATGACCGGCACAGCTTTCAACGCCTCGACTGTGGCTTTGACGAAGAACGACATTAGACCAAGCTTAACGCCATTCTTTTTCGTGAACTGTTCCTGCGCGTAAGCACGCAGCGCCTGAACTTCGCTCATGTCGCATTCGTTGAAAGTCGTCAGGATTGCCGCTGTGTTCTGCGCCATTACCAGTTGCTGCGCGATCTTGCGGCGTAGCGGCGACATTCGTTTACGAACCACCCGACCGTCTTTCGCCGGGGACGCGAGTGATTCAACTGCTTCCAGCGTTTCGACAACGGCGGTCGCTTGCATTTCTTCCGGCCCAGCAGCAGCACGATTCTGTGCGGCAGCAAGGGCGTCGCCTTTGGTAATGCGCCCGCCTTTTCCTGTCCCCGATATTTTGGAAGCATCGAGCTTCTCCTCCTCGACGATCCGTCGCACCGCCGGTGAAAGCTCGGTCGCCCCGCTGCTGCGAGGTGACTCCGGCTGGCCGCGCTCAGCGGCCGCGGCGACAGGTGGTGCGGGCTCCTTTTTCTGATCTGCCGCGGCTGGCGCAGCAGACTCCTCAATTTCCGCCACCACTTCGCCGATTTTTACTTCCTGGCCCTCGTTAGCCTTCGTTCTGAGAACGCCATCGGCTTCAGCCACGATTTCGGTGGAAACCTTATCGGTCTCCAGAGTAAAAAGCGGATCGCCTTTCTTCACTTGCTCGCCCGATTTCTTGTGCCAGACGGAAACGATACCGCTAGAAATCGATTCACCGACGGCCGGGATTTTTACCTGCACGCTCATGCGCGCCTAAATAAGCCCAAAGCAGTGCGCGAGTCGAGTCCGAGCCGGACTGGCGTTCTGGGCGGCAGAAAGGAGAGACAGGATTATGGAAGGTTTTTATCGACCAAGTTCTCCGAATCCAATCCTGTTAATCTTGTCACTCAAACCGAAAAAGCTTCGCCGATCAGGCAGGCTTGCTCGCGTTTGTGCAGGGCGAGCGCCCCTACGGCGGGGCTAGCGCTGGCGCCGCGACCAGCGTAACCGACTTCGCGGTCAAAGAGGGCGCGCAGACGCGGTTCGATGAACGTCCATGCGCCCATGTTTTGCGGTTCTTCCTGACACCAGACCAGTCGGGCTTTTTTCGGAAACGATTCTATCGCAGCACGCAGCTGCGTTTCATCCACCGGATAAAGTTGTTCGATCCGGATGATGGCGGTGTTGTTTATCTTTTCTTTCTCGCGATGGTTAACGAGATCGAAATAGACTTTCCCGGAGCAGAGAATCACGCGCTCGATCTTATCGGGCTTATTGCGGCCGCGGCCAGCGACCGCAACTAAAGAGTCAGGAATAATCTCGTGAAATTTGCCGCGGACGAAGTCCTCGGCGCGCGAGGTAGAGAATTCCGCGCGCAACAAACTCTTAGGGGTCATGATGATAAGCGGCTTGATGAAATCGCGTTTCATTTGCCGCCGCAGGACGTGAAAATACTGCGCGGGCGTGGTGGGATTGCAGACCTGGATGTTATCCTCGGCACACGCTTGCAGGAATCGTTCGAGGCGGGCGCTGGAATGTTCCGAGCCCTGCCCCTCATAGCCGTGAGGTAAGAGCAAGACGATGCCGCTAGGACGCTGCCACTTTGATTCAGCCGAGACAATGAACTGATCGATGATCGTCTGCGCCCCGTTAGCAAAATCGCCGAACTGCGCCTCCCACAGGCACAACATATTGGGGTAGTCAAGTGAGTACCCATAGTCGAATCCGAGCACAGCCGCTTCCGAAAGCAGGCTATTGTAAACACAGATACGCGCCTGCTTCTCAGCCAGATCCATTAACGGATTGTAGGACTCGCCGGTCTTGGCGTCGTACCAATAGGCGTGGCGTTGCCCGAATGTTCCGCGACGGCTGTCCTGACCGGATAATCGGACCGGAATGTTCTCGAGTAGCAACGACCCGAAGGCGAGAGACTCCGCAAATCCCCAATCGTAGGGCCCGCCTTCCTTAAAAATCTGGCGGCGCCGATCGATCAGCATTCGCTTTACCTTCGGCAAAATGTGAAACCCTTCCGGGACACGGGTTAGACCATCGACGATTGTACGAAGCATATCTTCGCTGATCGCGGTCGGCTTTGATTTCGTGCTGTACTGCGATTGAAAGACAGCGGTCGATTCCTTGAACTTCGCCTGCTCCTTTGTTTTTTGTTTCTCCAGCGACTTGATGTGTTCCAGCGCCATCTCCAGCCTGAGTTGAAATTCCGTCTCGAGCGAAGCAGCATCATCCTGAGTCAGCAGGCCGCGATCGAGGAGCTCGCGCTTGTAGATTTGGGTGATCGATGGCCGCTTATCGATCTTCGCATAGAGATCAGGCTGAGTGAACCCGGGATCATCAACTTCCTGGTGGCCGTATTTGCGATAGCAATACATGTCGATGACAAAATCGCGCCCGAATTCCTGTCTGAAATCAATCGCCATCTCAGAAACAAACTTGAGCGCAATTGGGTCCTCGCCATTCACATGAAGAATGGGAACCTCGATCATCTTGGCAATGTCGGTCGCATACATCGACGAGCGTGCTTCTTCGGGCAGAGTGGTGAACCCGATCTGATTGTTAACCACGATGTGAATGGTGCCCCCGGTAGAGTAACCTTTAAGCTGCGACATATTCAGGGTTTCCGCCACGATCCCCTGCCCCGCGAAAGCGGCGTCGCCATGAATTAATAGTGGCAGAACTTTGCGTCGATGTTCGGTATCGCCACGGATGCGCTGGCGGGCACGGGTCGTCCCTTCCACGACCGGATCAACCGCTTCGAGATGACTTGGGTTGGCGGAAAGCCGAATTTCGACTTCGCCCGCAGCAAGTTTGCGCACGGTGCGATAGCCCAGGTGATATTTCACATCGCCGTCTCCGGCAACGAGAGCGGGAATGTAATTCTCGGTAAACTCGGTGAAGATGACGTTCAGCGATTTTCTGAGGAAATTTGCCAGCACATTGAGACGGCCACGATGGGCCATGCCCATGCAGATTTCCTCAACCCCATCGCTAACACACTTGTGCAAAAGGGTGTCGAGAATCGCCATCAAACCTTCCGCGCCTTGCAGCGAAAAACGTTTTTGCCCGACGTAACTCTGGTGCAGAAAGACTTCGAAGGTTTCCGCTTCGAGTAGCGCGCGAAGGAGCGCGACTTGTATTTCCGGCGAAGGAGGACGAGCGAAAATGCGCGATTCGAGGCGATGCCGCACCCAATCCCGAATACGGGTGTTTTGGATATGCTGAAATTCCGCGCCAATCGAACCCGCATAAATTTGATCGAGCAGGGCGATCATTTCGCGCAGCGACATCTGGCGATTATCGAGGAAGAATTTTGAGGAAACCGGATAGTCGAGATCTTTGTCGCTAAAACCAAACTCGCGCAGGGTAAGAAGCGGATTTTCAGGGCGTTTTTCCGCCAACGGGTTCACCCATGCGATGGTGTGCCCGAGAATGCGATAAGCGTAAACCAGAGCGTCAATTCGCGTTTGCAGGGGACTCTCCCGCAGATCGCGTCGCGCCTCCGGCGGCGCTTCCACGGCAGCGCCATTTTTTCCGTCGAGACTGCCGAGTTCGAACCCTTCAAAAAATGCCGACCATCCGGAATCAAGCGAGTCGGGATCCTTCTGCCAGCGCTCGTAATTCTGTTCGAGCAAATCGAGATTGGGCCGAGTGGCGAACGATGGATGCATATTACTCTAATTTGTCATCGATGCGCCTGGTCGCAATGGCGTCGCGCGTGCGCGAATCGGCACATCTCATTGCTCCCTCCCAGACCATGCTTGTCATCCCGAGCGGATGCGAGGGATCTCTCAGATGGTCAAACCCTCCCAAACCAAGAAAACGTGGGAGCAAAAAGAGATCCTTGGTCGTCTTCGCGACTCAGGATGACATCGCGCGAAGCAGCCTGCCGATAATTGACAGTATAACGAGCGCCTCGTTACTTGCGTTGACCGCAGCGCAGGTTTATGAATCTATGACCAACGGCGGCGCAAGCGATTTCAGCGCGCTTGTGCGAATCCTAAACGCGAACCGACCGTGGTGTTTAATTGGCGCGCTGGCTGTGAATTACTACATAAAGCCGATCGCCGAAACTTATCCAAAATTACGTGAGAAAATTCCGCTCGAAATTGTCGAACAGTTGAAATGAAGCGAACACGTATTGTAGCCACTGCGCTCGGTCGCCGTGTCGGCGCCTCGACAGAGCGAGGTGGCTACAAGTTCGCCCTTACAATTGTACTGCTGGTCGCGACGCACGGTGCATCGGCTCAAACACCAATGCCGCTGCCGTCCACATCCCCGACCGACCCGGCTTCCGAACCGGTGGTGCTCGCGGTGGCGAAAGTAATGCCAGCGGTAGTTAACATTAACGCCGAGCGCGTGGTCCGGCGCCAGGTCCGTGACCCGTTTGAAGATTTCGCCGCTGAATTCTTCGGGACCTACCGCAGCCAGCCACGCGAAATCCGACACCGCCTGCAAAGTCTCGGCACGGGCTTCATTGTTGATCCAGCCGGTTACATCGTAACCAATGAGCACGTCGTGCAACGAGCAGCCGACCTGCGCATCG
>QHPU01000051.1:31539-50345 GCA_003219175.1 Verrucomicrobiota bacterium
TCTCGGCGAGACCGTTGTCGTGGTGGGCAATTCTGTTGGTTACGGCAGCTCGATCAGCAGAGGCGTACTGAGCGGATTGAAACGAGAAATCAGTGTAGGCGACATCGAATACAAGGATCTCGTGCAAACCGATGCGGCGATTAACCCCGGAAACTCCGGTGGTCCAGTAGTCGACATCGCGGGCCGGCTGGTTGGTATCAGTTCTGCCAAAATGGCATTCACCCCACAGGGAGTCCCGACTCAGGGACTGGGCTTCGCCATTCCAGCCGATACTGTGCGTGAAGCGGTCAAAGGATTCAAAGTAGTAGCGCAAAAACAGCCTTCCGCGCAGGCGAGCGCCAGTGCGAACGAACCCGCTGCTGCCAATGCCGACCGCCTCTTTGGAATGCAATTGCAAGATTTAACGATGGAGCTGACCGACGCGTTTGGCCTCGTGCGCGGACGTGGCGTGATGGTCAGCGCGGTTGAACCGGGAAGCCCCGCCGCGGAAGTCGGGGTCGAACGCGGGCTGGTGATTTACCGCATCGGGCGACACGACGTGAACTCGGTGAGATCGATTGAAAACCTGCTCGCGCGCGTGGAAAAAGGGATGACGGTAGATTTCACGGTCGGCCTCGCTCGCAGTGACGGCGGGCGCCAAATTCAAACCGTGGCGTTGACAGCGCGCTAAAATTTTTTAACAACGCTGCGCGCGGAGAGTTGTCTCAAACAATCAGTCGCAATGATCAAAGTTGAAAATTTGACCAAAAAATATGCGGGCCAGACTGCGATTCGCGATCTGAACTTCGAAGTGGGCCAGGGTGAGATCATGGGGTTTCTCGGTCCGAACGGTGCGGGCAAGACCACAACAATGCGTATTTTGGCGAGCTTTTTGCCCGCCACCTCCGGGCGGGCTTCAATCGCCGGCTTCGATGTTTTCGAGCAATCGCTTCAAGCCCGGGCGCATCTTGGTTACATGCCGGAGAATGTGCCGCTCTACAACGACATGCGGGTCAACGAATACTTGAATTATCGCGCGGCGTTGAAAAGCATTCCGCATCGGCGTGTCAGCGAACGTGTGGGTGATGTGAGGGAGCTTTGCGGATTGCGCGAAGTCGAAAACAAATTGATTCGTGCGCTTTCGAAAGGATTTCGGCAACGAGTCGGGTTAGCTGACGCACTGCTCGCCGAACCGGATCTTTTAATTCTGGATGAGCCGACCATCGGTTTGGATCCGAACCAAATTCGGCAGGTGCGCGAGTTGATTAAGAATCTCGGCCGGCAGCACACTATTTTGTTATCGACGCACATTTTACCGGAGGTTGAGATGACTTGCTCGCGCGTCATCATTATCAATAAGGGGAGGATTGAAGCCTGCGACACTCCGGAGAATTTGCTCGGCCGCATTCGCACTGCTGGTGGCGTGACACTGGAAGCCAGGGTGGGCGGAGATGACGCCCCAACACAGCTGAGGAAAATCGCCGGCGTCCGGGATGTAAGCGAATCGGAAGACGACGGCTGGAAAAATTTGTCGTTACGAGTGGAGTCGGGGACGGATGTGCGGGCGGAAGTTTTTCGCCTTGCCCGCGATCGCAACTGGGAGGTGCGTGAACTAACGGCGCGGCGGGCTACGCTGGAGGATGTGTTTGTGGAAATTACGCATTCGGATGAAGCGAGCTGAACGGAGTGTTCATGCGTAAGTTCTACACCCTGCTATCCCGCGAAGTGTCGAGCTACTTCTACTCGCCGATCGCGTACATCGTCTTGTTCTTCTTCCTCTTCGTGAGCGGAGCGGATTTTTACTTCCAGATTTCGTTCATGAATCAGCGACCAGTGCAGTACTCGGTGCAGGAAGCATTTTTTAACTCGGTATTCTTCTGGTTCGCCTTTGTGTTGATTTTTCCGCTGATTACCATGCGGACTTTCGCGGAGGAATTTAAGCTCGGCACGATCGAACCGTTGATGACTGCGCCAGTTCGCGACTGGCAAGTGGTGTTGGCGAAGTTCTTCGGGGCCATGATGTTCTACATCGTCCTTTGGGTCCCCACTCTGATTTACTTTGCAATCTTCCAATACATCACACACCAAACTGCGGCAGGATCGTTCGGCGCTTATTGGGGTTCCTATCTGATGCTCCTGTTACTGGGAATGTTTTACATCAGCATCGGCTGCTTCGCTTCTGTCCTAACGAGAAACCAGATCATCGCGGCGGTAATTTCGTTTTGCGCGATCACGCTGCACTTTTTCTCCGGCCTAATTACTTTCATCGTAACCGAGGTCAGTTCGACAATGCGGCAAGTGCTGGGTTATTTCTCGGCCCTGGAACAAATGGCGACACTCTCGCGTGGCGAGATCGATACCCGTCCGATCGTTCTCTACCTGAGTCTAACGATTTTAATGCTGGGATTGACCTATCAGGCATTTCAATCGCGCAAATGGAAACTGTAACCGTGACGAACAAACCGAAAAGAATTCATCGTTTTCAAATCGGCCTGAACGTCGTGGTCCAGATCGGGCTCCTCATCGTTCTGGCAGCGATGATAAACTATCTCGGGTTCGAGCATTATCGGCGCTGGGATTTTTCACGCGATCAGAAGTACTCTCTCTCGGACAAAACCAAACGCATTCTTGATTCCCTCAAAGGAAAATTGCGCATTACGGTTTTCTTTTCCCCCAACACACCCATTACAAGCGACGTCGAAAGTTTGCTAACGGAATACCAGTATGCCGCCAAAGGAAAGATCGATGTCGAGCACATCAATCCAGAGGTCAACTTCTCGCGAGCGAAGGAGCTGTTCGACAAATACAAGGTCGTGACTGACGAAAGCATGCTGGTCCTCGATTACGAAGGGCGAAACAAAACGGTCAAGGCCTCAGAAATGGCGGAGGTGGATCAAACTGGAATGGCAATGGGGGAAGGTCCGCGAGTGACATCATTTAAAGGCGAGCAGGCAATTAGCAGCGCGATGGTCGATTTGACCGAAGGAAAGAAAAACATCATCGGCTATGTGCTTGGTCACAAAGAACCGCCAATCGCGGAAGCGGCGCCAGCAAGTCCACTCATGCCGGAGCAGCAACAGGCCACCAGCCCGATCTCGGTGCTGAAAACGTTCATCGAAAACGAGAACATCAAGCTTCAAGAACTAAATCTCTTCAACGTCGATGCCATTCCAGCGGAGATGAAGACGATTATGATCGTGGGCCCGCAGTATGATTTTTCCGACCGCGAGATGCTGTTGTTGCGTGATTTCTGGAACAAACAAGGGCGGATTCTGTTGTTGCTCGATCCTTCCGCCAAGACGCCGAAACTTAACGCCTTTCTAAACGACCTCGGCGTGCGGGTGAATGATGATCGTCTGATGGCAATGGTCCGGACCGGGATCGAGGAAGTTGCGCGGGTGCGGGATGTGATTGGCCGATTTTTGGGAGACTCGCCCATCACAAAACGGCTGGCCGACGTGCGCGCCCCGTTTTTGGGCGGGACTTCTTCGATAACGCTTGAGCCGCAGCGTGCTCAAGGCGCCGGCGTTCAGATACAACCACTGATCCAGGCGGAAAAAGGTTACTGGGGCGAAGTCGATTACAATTCAGATGATCCGGCAAAACTTCAGTTCGACCAAAATCGCGATCAAGGGGCACCATTGACGATCGCGGCTTCGATCGAAAAGGGCGGTAGCGGCGATGAACGGGTGCGGATGAACTCATCGCGCATGGTGGTAGCGAGCAATGCTTTTTTTGTTCAGGACAACGCGCTGACGCAGGACCAACAAGCACTCGATTTTATTTCCGGCAGCATTAACTGGTTGATGAGTCGGGAGCAGATGATCGGGATTGCGCCGAAAATCCCGAAACCGCTCACGTTCACGCTTGATGAACCCGAACTACGCAACCTGCGCTGGCTCATCCTGGTGTTGGTGCCGCTGGTTCCGGCGATAATCGGTTCGGCGGTGTGGTGGAAACGGCGGGCATAATCGGATCATGAGGTTTCGGACTACGCTGATCCTCTTTGTTCTCGGGCTGGCGATCGGCCTGTTTATCAAGTTTTATGAAAGCAAGCGGCCAAACACCCAGGAGGCGAATCGGCGCGCTCAAAACATCATTAATTTCGAGCGCGATAAGATCGACGGCATCGTGATTCAAAACGCCGACGAGCGGATCGAATTAAAACGCACCGACAAAAAATGGCGACTGGAATCGCCCGTCAAAGACCTGGCCGATAGCAGCGCAGTCGAGAATCTCTTGTTCGATTTGGAAGATTGGAAAAAAGACACCACCATCAGCGCCAAGGAAATCGAGGCCGACAAAAATCGACTGGCCGAATATGGGGTGGCGAAAGCGAAGCTCCGCCTCAAGCTGCAGGGGCCAAGCGCCCCGCCTGAGGTTTTCTTCGGCAACAATGCCGCACTCGAGGGCAAGATTTATGTTCGGCTGGAAAATTCGAAAGATGTGTTTCTCGCTTCACAATCGATCAAAAACCAGATTTCGAAAAAGCCGGAAGAGTTTCGCGACCGCAAATTGACTGACACGGCCGCGACGCAAGTGGTGCGTCTTTCCATAAAAACCGCGGCCGGCGAAATGGAACTGAAAAAAGAAGCTGATCATTGGCAAATCGTGAAGCCATTACGGGCGCGGGCAGATGACCAAAAAGTCAACGATCTGGTTGCGCAGATTACGAACAGCCGCATCGTACAATTTGTGGCCGATGATGCCGGCGATTTGCATCCCTACGGCCTGGCTGAAGCGCGCAGCACTATCACCATCCTCACGGGCGATGACAAATCCGGCGGCGGCGGAGCGGGCCAGATTTTGCAGATCGGCGGTGTTCCCGAAAAGGAGAAGGACCAGGTCTATGTTCGTTTCGCGCCGCGGAAGTTCGTTTACACGTTACCCAACAAAATCGAATCGATTTTGAACACAAAACCTAACGACTTACGTGACCGCCATCTTGTGCGTTTCGATCAAAACCAGTTGGACCGCATCACGATTGACACTCCCGGAAAAAACAAAACAGTCCTCGCGCGTAAGGACCAGAACTGGACGATTGTCAATCGCAATAATCGCGCGGCCAATGGGGCAGAAGCGCGGCGCTTAATTGATCTTCTCGCTGCTGAACAGGTGACGAATTTCGTCGCCGACGTTGCCTCCGATTTACCGAAATACGGTCTGGATAAACCGCAGCTGACCGTCACGCTCAGTTCTTTTGCCTCGGAGAACACGGCTGAGACGACCGCTGGTGAACATCCTTTGGCAACAATCGCCTTCGGCAAAATCGACGGTGAAACTGTTTTCGCACGGGTGGGAGAGGAACCATTCGTGGTCGCGGTCCGACGTTCCATGCTCGATAATGTTTTTGCTGATCCGTTGTCGTGGCAGGACCTAACGATTTTTAGCTTCAAGCCGGAACAAATTCACAAGTTGTCGCTCTTTACCGATCGCGAACAGAGTTTGGTCCGTGGAACGAACAAACAGTGGCAGTGGGTCACGGGCAGCGGGCCGATCAATACCATGAATGTGCAGTCGCTGTTGAACACACTTGCCTCCCTGCACGCCACTCACTGGGTAACGAACGCGCCGGCAGCCGCGTTTGCGAAATCACAACTCGTTATTACCTTCACCACATCGCCGGATGACAAGGCGCAGCATAAGTTGACGGTAGGAGATTCTCCACCTGATGGAACAGCGATGGCGCGAACAGACGAATCCGAAGGCACGTTTGCGATTAGCAGTCCGGATTTGAAGAACTTGCGTGCGCCGTTGGTCGAACCGGCCACGCCCTCGCCGACAGCGAGTGCGTCGCCCTCGATAGCGGCTGCACCGACCGCAGGGCCGTAAGGATGTGCGGCGTCACGCCAGATCCAAGGAGCGGCTGCTTCTAACTGCCGACCTTTTAATTAGCGGTGGTTCCAGCCACCGACTTACTTTCTAAACGGCAGTTAGAAACAGCCGTTCCTTGATAATTCGTCTAACGATCTGCAGTATAAATTGTCACAATTCCACGGCTAAGCGGCTCGGCGATAGCATTCTTAAACCCGCTCGCCTCGATCAGATTGCACATGGCGGGACCGCTGGGGAAATTTTCGATGGAAGCGCCGAGGTATTGATAGGCCTTTTTTTCGCGCGTAATCAGCACCGAAGCGAAAGGCATGATTCGGTGTAGATAAAATCGGTGGAGCAAACGCCAGATCGGATGCCGCGGCAGAGAAAAATCCAGGATAAGCAGATGCCCCGTCGAGGTAAGGACGCGCCGCATTTCGCCCAATGCCTCACCCCAATCGCGCATGTTTCTCAAACCAAACGCGATGGTCACAACGTCGAAGGATTGGTTTGCTAACGGCAGTTGGGCGGCATCGCCGGCAACAAGATGACGAACTCCCTTGCGACGGGCGAGCGCGAGCATGGCATTGGAAAAATCCAGCCCCACGACCTCGACAGTCGATAATTTGCGTTGGATCACGAGCGCGAGATCGCCGCTGCCGGTCGCAAGATCAAGGACGCAGGCTGCATTCCAGCCGGCCACGATTTCAGCTGCCCGTCTGCGCCAGGAAAAATCGCACCCAAAGCTTAGCAGATGGTTTGCGAGGTCGTATCGTCGGGCGACACGATCAAACATTTCCCGAACGATTTCGGGATCACGCGCCAGGGCAGTTTCTTCAGGCGAGCTCAACCACGGCCGTTCGCTCGGAACGTGCGATCGCGCAAGTGGCACGATTAGGCATCTGCACTCGCTGGGGACGTCTCTCCGGGCGCCGAGAAATCGCGAGAGCGATGAGCAGAAATCCTACGGGCGTGACTTGCATAAGCAGGCGGCTGATGGAAAGACCAACATGGTCAAGATAGTTTGGCCAGCTGCTGAAAAGATAGAGTGACAAATACAAAACGATGGGGGCAATCAGTGCGAGGAGTAGGGCAACAACGCCCGGATCGCGCATCCGAGGCAATGCATACAGGAAGGCAACGGCGACAATAAACCAAAACAAACTCCAGGTAGGAAGATTACAGAATTCGGCCAGAAGCGCGGAAAGTAGCGGTGTCGCACGGTCGACGTGAGTACGAAATGTCTCCAGGTTGAATGGCAAAAAATCCACCGCCTGAAGGGCGTGCATGGCGTTCAGATAAAGACGCCACGCACAAATGATTACGATCCCGGGCAGGAATGCCACCAATGACAATGGGGACTTTCTTCTCCACAAAATGACGAAGACACCGCAAGCTGCTGCGACGATCCATAAAATGAGACCGTCGCGCTTGACCCATGGCAACAGGGCCAGACACGCGGCGTAGAGGCGGAAGAAGACATCGTTGCCTCGTTCGGAAGCACAAAAAAGACATCCGGCCGCTGCAAGATAAAAAACGCTCAGTGGGAAATCGGCGTAGCCCGCGCTCGCGCACCCGACCTCGACGGTGATTTGCGGAACAAAAAACAGAAGCGCCGCCATAAGTAATCCGAGCCATGTTCTTCTGCTCAGACGCGCCGTAAAGGCAGCGACCAAGAATGTTCCCGCGACGTAAAACGCCGGAAAGATCGTCTTCGCGCAAAATTGGTTGGGTTCACCGAGCCAGAGATAAAGCCACAGCTCGGTGAACGGAATCGCGAGAGGGTATTCCGGATGACTGAAAGCGCGGCCGGTATCGCTGAAATAAGCCGCTGGAAGAACGCCGCCATTGGCGAAGGCATAGCGTGCTTTGATTTCCCAATTAAGCAACCCATCCCAGCCCAGGGTATGAACAAAGGAAAGATAAAATACGATCGCGATTTCGATCGCGATAACCGGGGTAAGAACAACTTCGAACCACCTTGCTTTACTGCGAATCTGCGATGGCTTTTTCAAATTCCAGCCAACCATCCCAAGCGAAATGCAAACAAAGCTGACTAGCCCCTGCAAAAGGAGGCCGTCGGCAAAAAAACCGAAGGCCCACAGAAGCAAAGAAACCGCGCCCGTTCCAAACAGCCACGAGAAAGCAATTTGTTCAGCAAGACTCAGCCGCGCGGAACGATGGATTAGCAAAACCAGCAAGCCGTAACCCGCAGCGAACAACGTTGCGAATGCGCCGAAAAGACCGAGCGCATTCATCCCTTTTCTCCTATTGACACTATTTCCAGTCCGGGGCCGAACACTTTGCCGGCCGGCAACCAACTAGGCCGGTTAAGGCGGCACAAAACCACCGCGGCGACCTTGTCCGGATTGATTCGGTATAGTTCATTGTCCGGATGTGTTCCGTCGATCTCGCATAAACGAACAGCATGCGGCGACGCGAGATATGCAGTCGTCATTCCCAGACCGGAACTGAACGCATCGCCCCTGCGAATAAAGATGACAATTGGTTTGGACATCGGCATCGAATCGAACATCGAAATCAAGTTCTTCGACACGCCTTCCCTCCCGGTGGCAAATTTCAAGTAACTGTCGGTAGTATGAAGGGCGCCGCCCGGCCGAAGTCGGTATTCGGTGACGCCGGAATAAATCTTTGGGATGCTTACCATCAGCAACGCCGCCGCCAGGCCGCACCACAGCAACAGATGTGCGATGCGCCCGCAAGACCAGTGGGACGTCATTCAGGAATGCTTCAGGCGCGGCCCCAGCCCAACCGTATCAGCCGTTTCACCAACCGAGTTCTCGTTAGAGAAAACTGACGCTGGTTTACGAGTGAAGAAGTTATACCTGATGATAGCATAGAAGGCCCGAATCCCGTCGCGCCAGGTTATCTTCTTTCCTTCTTCATATGTCCGGCCATCATAGGAGATACCGACCTCGTAGATCCGGCAACGAGCACGCGCGACTTTGGCAGTGATTTCGGGTTCAAAACCGAATCGGTCTTCACGCAAATCGATGTTCCTCAGGATCGCTGTTCGAAATGCCTTATAGCACGTTTCCATATCGGTGAGGTTGACGTTCGTACACATGTTGGAAAACATGGTCAGCAATTTGTTTCCGACCATGTGCCAGAAATAAACGACCCGATGCGGACGCCCTCCCATAAATCGGGAGCCGAAAACGACATCGGCCTTTCCGCTCAAAATTGGCTCGAGCAGGCGCGGATATTCCTCCGGGTTGTATTCGAGGTCGGCATCCTGGACAAGAATGATATCGCCGGTGGCGGCAGCGAAGCCACTGCGCAAAGCTGCGCCTTTTCCCCGATTAACGCCGTGATAAATGACACGATCGGCGATGTGCTCGACATTGCGTTTCAAAATGGTGCGACTGCCGTCGGTTGAACCGTCATCAACGACGATGATTTCAATGTCCCACAGGGGGGCGGTCCGAACGGCGGAGACAATTTCAGCGATTGTATTTCGCTCGTTATAGCAGGGGATAACGACGGAAATTTTCATGTGGCCGCGTGTTACACAGCAAGAATCCCGCCGAAGACGTCCGAAGTGCTCTGAAAATCCGATTGCCGTCTACCGCTTATCGTACTCAAGCCGGCCCGTTGGTTGATCCGGACCGTGTACCTTCACGAAATATTTAAATCTTTTGGCATATCCAACGTCCGGAACCTCGCATGCAGCGGGGTTGCAAAGCGTTATGACGGCACCGCAGTGATGTGCAGCATCCCCGAACTAACTTTCTGTCCTAAAAATGAGCGACCAGGTCACGGAGACAAACGCATTTAGCGCGGACCTTCGGCGTCGCAGGATTGGAGATGCGGAAGAGCGCGGCCACCATAGCACGACCGGCAGGTGTGAAAATTGGTGAATGCTCGTGAATGATTTAAAAAGTAGTGTCGCCGCCGTTGCCCCGACATAGTCCGATGTGCCAAATTTCAAATGTTAAGAACAGACGTAGAAACGATCGGCCTGTGCTACGATGTTAGGCTTGACCCTTCCAGCGATCACGCCTTAGAAAGTATGGTTGCATCTTGACGCCTGCCGCTCAATGGGCGCCCCGGGTTTATTGCCTTAAAAAATGGCTGAGCGACCCAAAGACCTGATCTATGCCCGAGATGAAAAACCGCCAGCGGTATCGTTGATCACAATCGGCTTTCAACATGTGGCGGTGATCTGTCCGTACTTGGTCATGGTGGCGCTGGTGGCGGAGGCGGCAAAGCTCCCGCAAGAAGCTGCGCGCAATGCCATGGGCCTAGCGATGATCGCAGTGGCGTTTCTGACTGTCTTGCAAAGCTTGCGGCTGGGGCCAATCGGCTCGGGTTACCTCTGCCCTCCCGTAGTTTCTGCAATTTATCTGCCGTCGGCCATGCTGGCCGCGTCGGTTTTTGGATTTCCTGTGGTATGCGGCATGGTGATCTTCGCCGGCGGATGCGAGATCGCGGTAGGCGGGCTGCTCAACAGCCTTCGCAAATTCTTTCCAGCGGTAGTTTCCGGCGTGGTGATTATTGCCGTAGGAATTGAGTTGGGCAAAATCGGACTTGGCGTTCTCTTCGATCCCCAAGTGGTGCACGATCCGCGTGTCAATCATATGTTTCTGACAGCGCTGTTTGTGCTTCTGACCATGATCGCCCTGGCCGTGTGGGCAAAGGGGCTACCCAAACTGCTCTGCGTGCTGATCGGAATTCTCCTCGGTTACGGCGTCGCGGCCCTCCTGGAAGTTTTTCCACAAGACTTCTCTACTCAAATGGTGCGCAGTCCTATTTTTGCGCTGCCGGATCCACGATTTCTCTCCTATAACTTTGAACCATCTTTGATGTTGCCTTTTGCCATTGCCGGTCTCGCGTCCGGTCTGCGCGTCGTCGGAGTATTGACTACGTGCCAGCAGATGAACGATGCGGCATGGCGCCGCCCTAACATTGAAAGCATCTCCGGAGGTGTAATCGCCGATGGGATCGGCTGTGCAGTCGGCGGCGTGTTGGCCGCTCCCGGAATGAGCGCTAGTCCGAGCCTAGTCGGCATCGAGAAAATCACCGGCGTCACGAGCCGGATCCTCGCATGGCCCATAGCCGGCTGGCTCGTGGCGCTTTCGTGCTTGCCGAAGTTCGCGAGCGTAATTGTCAATATGCCCCGACCCGTGATGGCAGCGGCGTTATTTTTCAACGGAGCACTGATGTTTGTCGCCGGGATCCAGCTTGTAGTAAGCCGACCCATTACCCTGCGCGCCACGTTGATTATCGGTCTGTCCTTGTTATCCGCGCTGTCGGTTCTGTTTTTTCCGGAATTCTTTAAATCTTTGCCATCCTGGACGCGCCAGTTTACGGGATCTGAAATCACCGTGGCCGTGGTGGTTTCCACTGCTCTCAATGCGCTTTTTTTGCTGGGAACCTGGCGCTATGGCCAGTTGCGCCTGGGCGCCGACGGAACCCCGCTGACCGCGGCCTCTTTCGACTCATTTTTTGACCAACAAGCGTCCGAGTGGAAAATTCCTGCGGCGGACGTCAAACGCGTGCGCGAGGTCGTGGATCAGGCTATAGAGCAGGTGGCCGCTAAAACCCAAGGGCCCGTGCGTATTCAGGTCGGGAGCGATAGCTTCGACATCAGGGTGAGGCTCAACTACACGGGCAACTTGCCGAATCTTCCCGATGCGCGACCAAGAATGGATCTTGTGGAGGAGCAGAGCTTTGTCAGCGGCCTAACCGGCTATCTTTCCGGCCTCCATGCCGACCGTATCGAGCGAAGCGCTAAAGGCGAAGAGTGCGAGATCAAACTTTTGTTTCGCTTCTGATCGTCAACGGGAAACTCTCAACGATCGACGAACGCCCTACCCTACGGCTCCGGTTTAGCCAAATCTTCCTGAGCGTCGCTATCCTGGCGTTGATCGGCCCGTGTTTCGCGATCGAGATTCAGTTCGAAGAACTCATGAAGAATCCGCACCGTTTCAACGGGGAAACGCGGCGAACGGCAAACGTAGAAGTCCAATCGTCGCGCCAGGCAGAAATGTTCACTCTTCGTCCCGAAGATGTCGAACCGGCCGTGTTCGACCCCAGTCACACGAATCTATTGGCAAAGACGCACGCCGAAGGAGACGTCTCAGCTGGGAAAATTTTTGCCAAGTACAGCCCTTTTCGTCTGCTGCGGCGCTTTTACGACGGACGCAGGAAGTATTACTACTTCCGGGTTTTCAGAAGCACGTTCGAACTCGTTCTTCCTAGCCAAGTTCAAGGATGGGTTAACCACCCCATGCCCGACCGCGAGTAGCTCAGTTATTCTAAAATGCATCTTCGTCGGTCGTTCCCTGCGACGGGCGAAATGACTCAAATATTCCGGGAAGCGACACGTCGGCCGAGTAGGCGTTGCTCACGAGAGGACTCGAACCTCCACGGGTTGCCCCATACGGTCCTGAGCCGTACGCGTCTGCCAGTTCCGCCACGTGAGCTGAAAAAAAGGCGCAGAGAAGCTGACTTATGTGCGAGAGCGGTGCAACCGCAATTAGCCGCGACGCTTTTTGCGCGCCCGGCTTTCCAGCGCTTGCGCTTGGCGCGCCTTGCCCAGCGAGCGGAGAAGATCGGCATAGTTAGCCGCCACTACTTCATACTCTTCGGGGGGTTTGGCCGTGGCGTCCTCCCACGTTTGGAGCGATGCGCGATAGAGTTCTGAAGCCCGATCGTATTCGCCTCGGGAATGATAAACTACCGCAAGGTTACATTTCGACTGGGCGATGTCGGGATGGTTCGGCGCAAATGCTTTTTCACGAATGGCGAGAGCGCGTACGTGAATCTGCTCTGCTTCCGTGAATCGCTTTTCGTTGGTATAAAAGACACCGAGATTATTCAACACTGATGCGACATCGGGATGTTCCGGCCCGAGCTGGTTCTCATAAATCTCGAGTGCACGCAAGTAATATGGCTCGGCGGTTTTGGCGCGGCCGACTTTGCGACAAAGGAGAGCAACGTTGTTCAGCAACGCGCCGAGATCCGAGAAGGGTAATTCGGGGACTTGTGGAGCGACAGCAACAGCCTGCTCATAAAAATCAATCGCTTCTTCAGTCTGCCCAAGCTGATTACAAAGGTGAGCCAGTCGCCGAGAAGAACGGAAAATAGCTTGGCCGTCGGCGGGCTGCAGCCGCGTCAGAATGCGATGAGCGTTTATCAGATACGCCTTGGCCCCAGAGCGATCGCCGTTTTGCTCGTGCAACAGTCCTAGTTTCTCATAGCTGTGCGCCAGCCGAATATCAGCTGCGCCGAAGCTGCGCTTTGCTATTTCCAGCGCGCTTTGACCGACTCGGATTGCTTCCGCCATTTGATTGGTGGCGCGCAGTGTATCGAGCTTGTCGTTGAGGACTCCCCATAGGTGCTCCTCGCCTTTCATGAGGATTCACCAGCCTTCGCTTAACTGGGTAACGAGATGGCTTGCGAGCTCTTCCGCTGCCAGCGGCAGGGCCTGTCGCTCATCGGTCGTAACATCGGTCCCCACGAAAAAGCTGGTGGTGCCGACAACTTCTGCCGAAGGCATAAGGACGGTGCCGCTGGGCGTTTCCAGTTTATATTTCACATGCATGATGAGGTTGAACTCAGTCGTGGCCAGGACATTTCCGCGCACCGATCGCGCCGGCGTGCGGCTGATGTCAGTAATCTCAGCCTTCAAAATAGCGTCGGCATTATTCTCGTTAGCGATTCTGTAGGTGCCATCCTGCTGCAGTTGTTTGATCACACTGTCGGTGATAAGAACCTCAATCCGTGGCAGCAAGGTTTTGTTTTCAAAAGTCGGAACCGCAACGGCGTGGATGTCCCGGAGCACGCTTGGCTTAACCGGCCCCACGTGGTAGCCGAGACAGCTGGTTAAGAGCAAGAAGACCGCGATGAAAGGATTTTTCACGGCGCCGGCGAAGCGGCAGAATCAGGCGCGGCGGACGGCTCAGGCGTTGCGGAAGCCTCGGGAGCGGGAGATGACTCGGGGGTGGGACTGGGTTCCGGGGCAGTCGTGGTCGGTTGCGAAAGCGACGCTGGCGGCGGCAAGTTCGAATCCTGTTCCGGCGGCGGCAGGGGCGCCACTTCGGCGTCGCTGTGAAAGGCCGGGCGCGTGTTGCCGGATGACCCGCGCGATGCCACCTGCTTTTTCTTTGGTTCTGTTACAGCGACGGCGGGTTGGAGGGCAGTGGGGCCGATTTTCGCGCGAATTTGGTCGACACGTTTTTGTGCTGCAGCGCTGGCGGGCGATCCAGGTTGCTCGCGAATGACTTCATTGTAGTAAATCACGGCCGCGCGGTATGCCTTCTTCTTGTCATAGAATTTCGCAATCTGCATGGCATCACCGGTCGATTTTAGCTGCAGCCGCTCAAGATTCTCGCGTGCTTGTGGTGCCTTTTCGCTTTTCGGATAACGATACAGGAAATCTTCAAATCCGGTCGTGGCCTTTTCGGTCGCGGCCTGATCGTTTGAGCCGCGACGCGCCGCTTCGTACCAAATGTATCCGATTTGATATTGCGCATCAGCCGCAATCGGATCGTTCGGAAATTTATCAATTACCGCCTGATAGGCTAGAATCGCGGCGTCGTTGGCATGTTGTTTTTGTCGGGCCAATCCAATATCAAACTGGGCCCGTGCCGTATATCTGCCAAAGGGGGCGGTGCGGACGATCGCAGCAAAGATGTCTACCGCACGATCCATTGAGGTGGCAATCGGGATTCCCCAAAGCTTTAGTTTTTTGCCGGAAAGGTACATTTCGCCGATACGAAACTGCCCTTCGATCGCTTCGTCGAAATTGGGGCTATTCGGATAATCTTCCACGACGGTGCGGTAAGTGTTGGCGGCCCGGATGTACTGGTGGTCCTGCTCCATTAGCTGGGCTGCCCGATAGGTGGCGGCCGGGGCCAGCGTATCGTGGCGATACTTCCGCCAAATTTGAGAATAGGCTTTGATGGCGCGGCCAATGTTTCCTTTTTTCTCGGCTTCCTGCCCGATCTCATAAAGGCGCTGCGCATTGCCGCTGACTTCCTCCTCGCCGGGAGCGACATACTTCACTTTTTCGCCCGGTCGAAAGATGATAGACGCCTGCCCCACCGTGGCGAGGGAGATCGCCCCAATTACGAAAGTAAACAGTCGGATTCGCATGAAACGTGGGAGGGTATTTGCCTCCGTGGTCCAGTCAAGTTAACGCAGCGTAAAAACGAGACACCCGAGGGCCGGTTCTTAGACAACCTTGGTGCTTTTTCGTTCGCTCGAGTCTGAAGTAACTTTAAGCCGGTGAATTTAAATCAACAACAAAAAATTCGCATCGGGGCCTGCGCCTGGAGTTTTGAAGATTGGCGGGAGATCTTCTACCCACGGGATTTGCCCGAGTCGCGCTGGCTGGAATTTTACGCGCGTCATTTCCCGACCGTCGAAATTGATTCGACCTTTTACGCGGCACCGGGGCCTGATGCGGTGCGACGCTGGCTCGATATCACGCCGTCCCATTTTCGCTTTTCCTGCAAACTGCCACGCGAGATTACGCACCAGTGTAAACTGCGCGATTGCTCAGCAGAGTTGAATGGATTTCTGCGCGCGATCGAAGCGCTGGCGCCTAAGTTGCACATCATCCTGGTCCAATTGCCACCATCCTTTCTCCCGAAAGAGGGGAAAGTTCCGCTGCGGTCCTTCGTCGAGCAATTGCCGCGGGATTTTCGCTTTGCCATCGAGTTTCGGCATCCCGGCTGGCACCGGCCGCAATTCATTCATCTGCTGGAAAAACACCGTATCTGCTGGGTCTGGGCCGACACCTCGCCCTTGAACGAGCGCAATCTCGCGCCGTTCGAATTTCAGCCGCGCACGACCGATTTTCTTTACGTCCGTTTGCTGGGCGACTACACGACAAAATACGACCGCGATGGCAGGCATCAGCATCGCTACGGCAAACTGCTGTGGAAACGCGAAGCGGCGATGGAGAGTTGGGCTTTAAAGATCGAGCGACAACTTTCGGATGTTCGGGCCGTCTACGCTTATTTGAACAATCACTTTGAAGGCTTTGCCCTGGAAAGCGCGCAGCGATTGGCCGAGCGTCTCGGTTACGAACTCCCCTTGCCTTCGACGGAAGCGGCAATGTCACCGGACGATCGCAAGCAGCTCGACTTACAATTGTAGTCTCTCTCAAGCGGCACGCGCATCGGATGCGAGAGCCGGCAGCTTTTGCGACCGACACGTCCCGCTGAGTTACCGAATCTGGCTGTCGCCAAAATAGGGCAGCAATTTTTCCGGAAGCCGAACCGAGCCATCTTTCTGCTGACCATTTTCGATCAATGCGGCGAGCAGTCGTGGCAAGGCGACTCCGGACGCGTTTAGGGTATGACAAAAGCGGCTTACCCCTTTTGCATCCTTGTATCGCAAATTCATCCGCCGCGCCTGAAAATCACCGAAATTCGAAGAGCTCGAAACCTCCAGATACGCATTCTGCCCGGGTGACCAGACTTCGACGTCGTAGGTCTTTGTCGAGCCAAAGCCAAGATCTCCGGCGCAAAGTTCAATGACCCGATAATGCAGCCCGAATAGTTGCAAAACTTTCTCGGCATCGGCGGTCAACCCTTCATGCTCTTCATACGAGCTTTCCGGTGTAGTGATTTTAACCAGCTCTACCTTGTCGAACTGATGGACACGAAGGATACCACGCGTTTCACGGCCGGCTGAACCAGCTTCACGTCGAAAACAAGGAGTATATGCGACGTACTTTTTCGGCAGTTCATCTGCGCGAAGTATTTCTTCGCGGTGAAAATTCGTCACCGGCACCTCCGCAGTCGGCGCAAGAAAGAGCTGATTATTTTCCAGACCGTACATGTCGGCTTCGAACTTCGGCAGCTGCGATGTTCCAATCATGCAATCACGCCGGACCAAAAACGGCGGGCTCATCTCTTCGTAACCATGCTCGCGCGTGTGCAGATCGAGCATGAAGTGGATCAAACTTCGCTCCAGGCGCGCCCCCACACCGGTAAAACAAATAAAGCCGCTGCCGCTTAGCTTCGTCGCCCGTTCCAGATCAAACAGCTTGAGATTTGCTCCAATAGTTACGTGATCAAGCGGCGCATCCAACTTCGGTTTCGCTCCCCAGGATCGCACTACCGGATTGGCGCTGGAATCTTTTCCAATGGGCACTTTGAGGTGCGGGAGATTTGGAATCTCCAGCAGCATCTCGCGCTGTTGCGCATCGAACAGGTTTACGTCTTCGTTCAATCGGGTGATTTCGTCGCCGATTCTGCGGACGCGATTTTCCTGCTGGAGAGAGTCCTCCCCTTTCATCCGCATTGCGCCGATTTCCTTGCTCAGTTTTTTGCGTTCGGCATTAAGGGCTTGTAATGCCGTCTCGGCTTTGCGGCGTTCTGCATCGACGCGAAGCAATTCATCGATTTTGGCTTCATCGTCACTTCCGCGAAGCGCGAGCCGGCTCTTAACCATATCCGGCTGGTCGCGAATGATTCTAATATCTAACACGGCAGCGATTGTAGAGGTGCGGTCGGGTCCCAGCAACCGTCATCCCAGGACATCCAGGTGGGTAGAAGGGCTTTCGCGGCAGGCTCACTTTCGCTCGGGATGACGAGTTATGGCAGGAACCCTCGACTTCGCTCGGGATGGCCCTTAATTAGTACGTGGTGGAACGGCTGAATCTTCTGAGTGTCGCGCTCGGGCTTGCCTGTCTGGCGGGGCTCAATCTATATCTCACCGTTTTTGCCTCCGGCCTTGCCATTCATTTCCACTGGATCGTTTTAGCGCCGCAATACCAGTCCCTGTCCATTCTTGGCGACCCAATTGTTATCATCATTTCCGGCGTTCTTTTTCTACTCGAATTTTTCGCCGACAAAATACCATGGATTGATTCGATCTGGGACGCCGTCCACACCATCATCAGGCCGATCGGCGGCGCACTTCTCGCCATTCAAGTACTGGGACATTCCACTCCAATGCTTGATGTCGTCATTGTGCTACTCGCGGGCACGACCGCGCTGGCTACTCACACGGCGAAGGCCACAACCCGGCTTCTATCTAACACGTCGCCGGAGCCATTTTCGAACATCGCGCTTAGCGTCGGCGAGGACGCCGTCGTCGTAGGCGGGCTCGCTTTGTTGCATTATCACCCAGTCATTGCCCTCTCCATTTTCCTGATCGGGCTCGGAGCGTTCTTCTATTTTGCTCCAAAGATTTTGCGCGCGACCCAGGTAAAGCTGTGGCTGATCTGGCGAAAGTTGAACGAACCAGCCTTCTTTCATCGGGAAACAACGTTGCCCTTGAACTTGCCGGCAAAACTGGCGCCGATTTTCAGCAAACAAAACCTCCTCGGCGAAACCATCGCCTGGGCGGTGCCGTGCGCGAGCGGTCGCGGCCGGCGGATCCCGCCCAATTTATTCGGTGCGCTCGTCGCCACCAATGAAGAGCCACGCAAATTGATCTTCATTGGACGTAAGGGATCGAAACCGGTCGCGCAAGCAATCGAGCTTGAGGGCATGACCATCGCACGCGAACCGAAATTTCTGTCCGAAAACCTTGTCATCTTTCCGGCGGCGGGGCGCGGCGCAAAGGAATTGGCGGAAGCGCAGCTCCGAGCGGAAATATAATTGACGAAGTCCGAATGACGAAATCAGAGTCGTGCGCGCTGTCTCAATTCGTCATTAAGGTTTCGTCATCCTTGGTCATTCCTCATACATCATTCGCGATTTTTGCCGTGATTTGGTAATCGTTGTCACTTGACGAGTAGGGTAAAAGAGCCTGCAGCATGCATTCGATCAACCGCTATGCCGAGATGCGGCAAGAAAACGCCCGTGTGGGCGAGCGACCGTTGTTCACGTTGCCGAAAACTCCGAACGAGCTCGAACTGCAGGCACGTTGGTTCGCGGGTGAATTTGGTCGCAAATTCCAGACGTTGATCGGCGAGCCGGTCGAAATCGTACAATTTGGTTTTTGGAATCACGAGGCAGGCCCCGACTTTCAGGACGCTGCTATCCGGATAGCAGGTGGGCCCGTCCTGCACGGCGCGATTGAAA
>QHPU01000008.1 GCA_003219175.1 Verrucomicrobiota bacterium
CACTTGGTATCACCACCCGCAACGATGGAGCCGGCGGTGGCATAATCGGCGGAGAGGCAATGGTGAGTGTTTTTGCCAACAGCATTTCGGTCGGCGGCGAACTTTCCGACTATGTGGCCACAAACGGCGGGCAGATTAGCGGAACTGCCTCGCTTTTCTACAATGTCACCGGAGACATCCATTCTGGCGCCGACACAGCCTTTGCAATCCAGGCCGTTCCCCTTAACAACGGCGGAGGCGCACTTACTCCGGCAATAATTGGTTCGGATGCGCTCCTAAGTGTGAATGCGGGCAATATCACAAGCGATGGACCTATTTTGGCATACACAAGTCTGTACGGTGGGGGGCAGATTGATGGCAATGTGATCGTTATACTGGAAGGTAACAACATCACGACTGCGTCTTCTGCGAGCGGTATCCCCGGAACAGACACAATGGCTTTGGAAGCGGCGATTTATTCTAACGTCAATGGCAAGATTGGAAAAGACGCGGTCCTTGCCGTCATAGCCTCGCAAAATATCAGCGCGCCTGGTGAAACTGTGTTTTGGATACCTAACGGTAATTATCAAAGCTTAGGCCCCGGCAGCATCGGCGGAAACGCCGAGGTAGATATCAGCGCATCTAACATCTTAACCGGCCACTTACTGAATCAGATCCTCAACTACGGTGGTGCCTCGATCGGCGGCAATGCCCTCATCTCCCTTGACGCGACTAGTCTGTCCGTAAATGGCGATTTCGATGCAAGGATCGATAACACGGCCGGCACCATCGGCGGTGACGCCGCCATAACCATCAATGCTGCTGGTTTAGCCGCGACCGGCGCGCAGTTCTTGCAACTCCTAAACAGCAACAGCGGAAGGATCGGTGGGAGCGCGACGATCGACGTTACGACTACGAATCTTTCCGCGGATCAGCTGTTCGTTGCCATCCTTAACAGCCAGAACGACGGCAACCCCAGCGGGACGGTTACTTCAAATGCCGCAATCAACTTCAACGTGTCCGGCACAGCTACAATTGCCGCCGATGCCACATTTCAAATCAATGGCAGCGACTCGGCGGCCAGCTCTACGATCAATTTTAATGGTGGTACCTATAACATAGGCAGCCCCGCCAGGCCGGGGGTCTTCGAAGGCTTCATGGACGGCAGCGGAACCATGACCTTTACCAATGTGACAATTAATGCCGATACGGTGAAGACGGGGATCTTTGGTGCAAACGGCACGTTGCGAATCGGCGGCGGTAGCATTTCAGCCAACACGTTACTGCATCTTTATGCGCCAAGTATCATTGGCAGGGGTGGTATCATCGATTTCGTTTCCGACGTCACGTTGAGCAGCTCCGCGACCGCTGCGGTGATCGCGGCCAACACGGTCACAATTGAAAATGGCATAGTCGTTACGATTGCCCCTTCAACTTCGGCAAACGTATATGCTAACGTTCGCAATTACAGCGCCCGTTCGGGAGGTAACGGCAACACCACCGGCACGTTTGTTGGCGCCGTAACCACGCAGCCCTTAAGCGGCCAGCCGCCGTTTGACAGCCCCAGCGCGCGACTCGCAGCAAAACAAAGTCAATTAGGTCGGCTGGGAGGCGGAATGAACCGCACCATCCACGTCACTGATAGTTCACAGTTAGGATCGCTTCTCGAAAATGCCAGTCCCGGTCGGGATGGCAAAGTCCGCATTGCCTCCGCCGCAGTCCCTCGCACTGCATCTGTTGGCAAAGCACCCGCGCAAGCCCCGCGGGCTTTTGACCGCCACCGCTCGGTGGCTACGAACGTTGGGCCCAAAATGCTGGCGTCGCGCTCGCCTTAGAGAGTTACCGCCTCTCGATCAGCCAAGTGCCGGATGTGCGGGACCGAGATAGAATCGCCGCGCGATCCGACGTTTCCTCATCGGACTATGACCCCTTTCGCACCCCGGTTTCAACTCCCTTTTGGCGGGTCTGCCAAAATGGACAAGTCTTGTATCTTGTATCGCATAAGTAGCTAGTAAACAATCACTTGTCCTAATTTTCGGTATCCCAGGACAGCGAGCGAAGACGACCCCCACAGAATCAATCGTTGGTCGAAGGATAAAGCTTGTCTTTTGCAGGGATTTTATGAATAAACTATCGAGCCTATGTTTTTTGGGGTTCGAGGGGTTTGTCTGCTGGGCGTGGTCCTAGCGGCATTTGCCAGCACGAATGCAGCGGAGTTAAAGGAAGCACGCGTCACTCAAATTGTTCGCGAGGTAAAGTTGTTGCCTAACGCGGCTCCAGTTCGGCTCGCTCTGCTTAATGATCAAGTTCGTGACGGTACAGCAGTTCGCACTGGCATCGAGTCGCGCACCGAACTCATGTTTACTGATGCGACTTTGGCGCGGCTTGGCGCGAACACGATCTTCAGTTTTACCGAAGGCACTCGCAATCTTGAGTTAAGTGATGGCGCGATGTTGCTGCGAGTACCGAAGAGCGCCGGTGGCGCGAAAATTAATACCGCAGCGGTGACTGCCGCAATTACCGGCACGACGATAATGCTCGAATTCCACAAGAATTCCTACATCAAATTCATCGTCCTGGAAGGTACCGGCCGGATCTTTATTCCCAATCACGTCGGCGAATCCGTTCTGGTGCATGCCGGGCAAATGTTAATCACGAAACCTAACGCCAAAAATTTGCCTAGTCCGGTTGACGTCGACATTCGCAAGCTGATGAAAACGTCGCGCCTCATCAGAGGTTTTGGAAAAATGGGAAGCGAAGACCTAATCGCGCAAACGGAGACGGCGCAGGATGAAGAACGGGAAGACGGCGAATTATATGAAACGAACCTCGCGATCTATGGGGGTGGGACGGACCTCATCTTGAACGACCCTACCCACATTCAATCCTCGGGACAACAAAACGCGCCGCCGCCGCCGCCGAGCGAATTCGGACCGCCGGAAACAATTCCTGCGCCAGACGCGTACCCGCTGGGTTCGGGTTCGCAGATTAACGTCGGGCCTCCTACCATTACTTCAAATGGAGTTACTAACTTCGGCAAAATCTATCGCACCACCCCACTGGACGGAACACGCTCACTCTGGTTTTTCCGCTCGACCAGACCATTCGATACCGCCAGCGGGTTCGATACACCCGATCGTTCTGTCTTTAGTCTCAACTTCATTGCGACCTTCAAGTTTCAAGATCTACAGCTTGTTTCTAACCCCACCATTGCTATCTCCGAGAGTGGCATTACCAAACTCGCTTTGATCGGAGTCGGTGGAATTTTCAGCGGCCCGCCTGGGGGTACCCTGACCTTTGCGGGTCTGGATTCGGTTCTGCTGGCGACGGAAAACGGATCGATCATTCTGGATGGCGGAATTTCTTTTCAACATATTCCCAATCTGTTTTTCTATGCGCGGGGCGATTCAGTGTCACTGAAGCTCGCCTCTTCCATCAGCGGCTCGAGCAATCTCCTCCTTAATTCCGAAGGCACGGTGCAGGTTAATGGCAATGTTTCGGTAAATAGTCTCAACGCGTTTTCGAATGGCGACTTCCTGGATGGGAGCGGCATTATTACTGCGCACGACATAACGATTAATTCCATTGGCGGGAACGTGACCTTCGACGCCAGCAAATTTCTGGATGTCGCGGGCGGCACGCTCGATCTGACTGCAAAAGGCAGCCTCACGTTTATACCGGTTGCCGGTCCGATCACGCGTGCATCTATTGTTGGACATGGCGGCACCATAGATTTTGTTAGTTCCGAGCCGTTCACGTTCGATTTCAGCAACACCAGCGTGATTTTCACCGCGGGAGAGGGCGGGATTCACGCGTCGAACATCGACTTCGTTGGCCCCAATCTTATGCTCGATTCCGAAGGCGATATTAATCTTCTCGCTTCGCGTGTTCCGCGATCCGAACAAGGGATACCGCTTCTTTCCGGCAGCATCAATGCGGGCGGCTCGATCTTAGCTTCCGGTCCGATCGAGATCGATGATCTGGAAGCTGGTCAGAACATTGATGCCGGCAGCATTTACGCCGGGAGTATCAAGGCCGGTGGAAGTATTACGGCAGTAGGGGGTTCGATTTTAGCAACGGGTGACATCACTTCTACCACGGGTCTACTTCGCCTCGATCGTGGCAGCAACGGTATGACTGGGGACATTTCTGCCGGTGGAAACATTTTAGTTGCCGGCGGTATTCTCGCATCCGGTACGTCCAGCGTCATCGCAGGAGGTGACATCGTTGCGCCAGGCGTGATCGCCGGCATGCTTACCGCCGGCGGTGATATCACCATTGATGACAGTTCCAACCGAATTGGTATCGGCGTCCTCGCTAATAGCATTACTGCGGCAACGATTTCCTTTATCAATACCTCCAGAGTCTCGCCCGTTTACAATTCGTTTTCTCCACACGATTTTACCATGTCCGTTGGTTCGATCGGCAGTTCTGGACCCGCCATTCCGATTTTGTTTGCGAGCGGTCTCAACGCGAATGTAGAGGGGCCCGCATTCCACCCTGGCAATGGCGGAAAACTCGCTCTTAACATCGCCCTCGACGGATTAATTGTCGGCGATCAGGGCGATTTTGCGTCGATCACAGCCAATGGCGGGGCTTTCAATGCCAGTGGGCCCTTTACGGGCGGCAATGGTGGGATCGTAAATGTAACTGCCGCCGGTCCGATCAAGATCGATTCGCCGATGGAAGCTACAACCGGCTACCTACAGTCGCCTTATCCCCCAACTGGTAATGGTGGCACCGTAAATCTTACCTCGACCAATGATTCGGTCTCGGTCAGCTCGCGAATCCAGGTTTCCTCTGCGGATCCGTCATCAATGACTTTGCGACGGCGCAGCGCGCGCGCTGGAAACATCGCGTTGAAAAGCGATAAGCCGAGCGGCGTGGCCATTAACCTTTCCAACACTTCCGAATTACTCTCCTTGCTCGATTGTGCTGCCCCGGGACCAGGTGGGAAAGTCACAATTTTGGCTACCGGTGCGAATAGTACGGCAAACGTAAACGGAAAAATCGTGGCCGACCGCGGCATGATCGATATTCGTCATAGCGGGGACAGTGGACAGATTGCGCTCGGAGGCGCGGGTGAAACAGATCACATCGATGCGCACGCCGACGTCATCAAAGTGGCTGCGCTCGGAAATAATGGCGTGCTTACCATCGGCAATGGCGTGCTGTCCGCAGATACGACGTTGAAGCTGTATGCCCCCGGGAGCAACGGCACCGTCAATTTCGTGGCCGACGTGACATTGTATGGAGGGAGTACAAAGATTATCGCCGGTAATACGGTTAACATCTTCAATGGTGTGATAGTTACCATTGGCGGCAAGACTCCCGCGAGTGTCTTCACCAACAAGGCTAACTACACCGGATTCGGTGGGAACGGATCACGGACTGGTACTTTCGGAGGAGCTGGTGCAAGTAATCCGTCGTCGCTGAATCAAGCTTACGCGTTCGATGGTCCTGGCGGTTAGCAGCAATTTTGACGTCTCGCTAAAGTAGGCGGTAGGTTGAATCGCTCCGCCAACGACGGGCGGGGCGATGCTAACATAAGGCGGCTTCGCTGCCGGGCCCGTGCCATGTTAAGTTTCTGAGGCAAACATGAAATCTTTTTTTGACCGTTCACGACCGCGTTCAATTCTGCTGCTACTCCTGAGCGTGGCGACGGTTTTGTCGCTCACCGCAGCGCAAAGAAAAGAAGCGCATGTCAGTCAGGTGGTGCGCGATGTAAAATTGCTTGCGCCGCACGCTGCGGCCCGGCCGGCGCACCTCAACGAAAGTGTTCCTGAAAGCAGTGCCGTCCGCACCGGCGTTGATTCACGTGCTGAACTTACCTTTGCCGACCTGACTATCACTCGCGTCGGAGCGAACAGTATTTTTTCTTTCGAAAAAAATGGTCGGAACGTGAATGTTGAGAACGGAGCCATCCTTTTGCGCGTGCCGACGGATTCCGGCGGCGCACGCATTCACAGCAGCGCACTCACCGTCGGAATCACCGGAACAACGATCATGTTTGAGCACCATCGCCGCACTTACACCAAGCTGATTGTTCTCGAAGGAAGTAGCGAAGCGTGGCTGACGAAATATCCGGGGAAAAGAGTTCGAGTCCGCGGTGGCCAAATGCTCATTGTGAAGGCAGGTGCGACACAATTGTCTGAACCTGTCGATATCGACCTGGATCGTTTGCTGCGAACTGCGACTTTAATTACCGCGTTTCCACCGCTGCCCAGCCTCGATCTGATTCGCAACGTTGTGAACGGTCAGAAAAAATCGGGCGTCCCTCTCATCAATGCACTCACCGACCCGACCGGGATGGGTGCTCGCGATGTGAACGCTTCGACTCGTCCGCAATCGACGCCATTTAAGCCTCCGGGCGACAGAAATCGCAAACCGTAGCCCAAAGAGCGGCTCAACCGTGCGCCTTCGCTAGCGACTGCTTTTCCAAATCCGCAGAAGATAGCGGCCGCTACAACTCTGATCCTCGAGGCCCCGACGCACGGTACCGAGGACACGCCGTTGCACCTGCTATCGTTTTGGAATCACCAAGGTCTGTCCCGGTGCTAACTTTTTCGGATCGTTGATGACATCTCGATTGGCATCGAGAATTTGTTTCCAGCGCGTTGATGTCTTGTAAAATTTTCGCGAGATCGAGGCGAGCGTATCTCCATGCTGAACAACATAAGTCTGCCTGCCGGTATCCTGATTCTTCGTTTTCGCAGGCGTCGCGGCCTGCTCACTGGTAACGATGTGGCTGCGTCCGCGCGCTTCATCCAACTCTTTCCGCAAGGACAAATTCTCGTTCCGCAAGCGCGTCGCCTCGGTCCGGGAGATGATAGCGTCCCCGGACAGACTGGTGAGAAGCGCGACTTCATCACGTTTCACGAATCCTTTCACTTCATTGGCGCGAGTGCCGCTTGGCGCAATGACTAAGTACCGTTTGAAATGATGAAGCGCATCTAGCGGATCATTCATTTTGTCATCGTAAAGCAATGCCAGCTTGTAATGCACTTCCGCATCGGTTGGCCGGTCTTCCAATGCGGATTCGTACAAACTAATCGCGCGGGCGAGATCGCCTGAAGCTGCTTTCGTTTCCGCGTCTTTGAGCTGTTGTGCATGCTTCGGTGTGACCATGCGGTCACAACCGGTGCAAATTACTGCGGTCACTACGAGAAGACGAAGCCTACTTAGTTGCGTCCGGACATTGCTGTAAATAAGCGCGAGAGATGCCACGCTAATATTTGCGCATCGTCGGATCAACTTCTTCCCGCCAGGCATCAAGGCCGCCTTCGAGATTCAACAAGTTCTCAAAACCCTGCTCCCGAAGAAACTCGATCACCCGGGTGCTGCGGGCGCCGCTCTTGCACATAACGACCGTTGTTTCCGTCCGCGGAATATCCGCCAGTCGCTCCGGAATTGTTCCAAGTGGGATCAGTTGCGAATTTGGAATGCGCGCAATCTCAAATTCGAATGCTTCGCGCACGTCAACGAGCGCGACTTTCTTGCCAGCAGATATCATTTCCTGGAGTTGCCTGGGGGAAATTCCGGGTACTTTCGAATCATTCCCGCCACTGCAAAATTGTTCATAATCGATCGGCTGCATGATTGTCGGCGAATCGCCGCAAACCGGACAGTTTGGATCGCGTCGAATTTTGAATTCGCGAAACTGGAGGGTTAGCGCGTCCACATGCAAAAGACGCCCAAGTAGATTATTCCCCTTATTGATGATCAACTTGATCGCTTCCAGCGCCTGAATCATCCCGATTAGTCCGGGAACAACTCCGAGCACACCGGCTTCCGCACAGTTCGGGATAGCTTCGGGCGGTGGTGGTTCCGGAAAAAGGCAGCGATAGCACGGACCGCCGAGATGAGGTGCAAAGAGCGACGCCTGTCCTTCGAATTGATGGACCGAGCCGTAGACATTTGGCTTTCTTTCCCAAACGCATACATCGCTGGAGAGATAACGGGTCGGGAGATTATCGGAACCATCGACAACAATGTCGTAATCATGCACTAGCTCACTGGCGTTGCTGGCGGACAAGCGCGTGGTGTAGGTCTCAATCGCGATGGTGGGATTTATTGCCAGCAGTCGCGCGCGCGCCGAGTCAGTTTTTTCATTCCCGACATCACTCGTCCCATGCAAAACCTGCCGGTGCAAATTGCTCAAGTCCACTGTGTCTTGATCAATGATGCCGATGGTGCCGATGCCGGCAGCGGCGAGGTAAAGGGATGCTGGAGAACCAAGCCCACCGGCTCCGATGCATAACACGCGTGCGTTTTTTAAGCGGCGCTGACCTTCTTCTCCGATCTGTGCGAGGTTGATTTGCCGGGAATAACGAAGCAATTCGTCCTGGCTCAATTGCGCAATATGTTCCTCGCCAATGGCGCTTTCATTCATATTTCAAACATTATCACGAATTGTAATAGTGGCGACGTGAGAGATGCAATGTACGGAAGATAGGCTTCCTCCTGTTGACGATTCATTGATTCGACGGGCAAGATGTCAGTCGGCCGAGCAGCTAAAACCCTAACTTCCCGGACAGCCCCGCGGCGACGGTGACATCCACTGCGCGAGATCGATCATTTTGTCCCCACTAAATCCCAATTAATTCCGACGACGCGTTTATTCTCAAATCGTTTAAGCGATTTCGGAAAAACAAGGTAGTTCGCACCTTTGGCCTGTTTGAACCCGGCGATGCCAAATTCAGTACCGCTTTCAGTTCGTTGAATTGTCATGACTCGATTATTTTTAAAGTGCGATTGCAAACGACGATCTCCGGTCGGTTTTTGCCAAAGCGTATAAGTTTCGGGATGGCCGGCTTTGTCGACGACCTCAGCGAAGCGCACCGTTTTTACCTTCAACAATTTCATCGAGAGAAAGTCCGCCAGAGAACTACGGCAAAGAAGGTCAGACTACCGTTGCTGCATTCCTGCCCTGGCGGGGTTCGTAAGCCCTCAGTCCATAGCCCCTGACGGAGAGAAAACTTTCGCGCAAGTACGGTGTCTTGCAACGCTGAATAACCACAAGCAGCGACAGCGAGAATGAGGACTCAGGACATTTGTTATTTTCCTCCTCTGCGCATTGACATCAGGAACGGTGTCTGATTCGATCGAGCGCGTGAAATGGCTCGCCCTCTTTGCTCTACTAGCTCTGGAATGTTCCTGTACCACACTCGCCAATCGGCGTGATCTTTATAGTCCGCAGCCGGACCCCGAGCTGGATTGGCATCGTCAAATGCCGACCACCTCGCATGCGGAGGAGCCGGCGAGCGTGCCGATGAATCGTTAATTAGCCGAACGGCAAATTGGCTTTGATTCGCCCGATATCAGTTTTGTCGACCCGGCCCATTTTCGCCAGCTGACGTTTTTTCTTGGCGTTCTTTGCCGACATCAGGTGGCGGCGCGAAGCATGCGAACGAAGGACTTTACCGGAAGCGGTCACCTTGAAACGTTTTGCGACTGATTTCCGGGTCTTGCTTCGTGCGATCGGCTTGGGCATAAGGCGCGGAAGATACCGCCGGCCGGAGAACTGACAACTTCTATTTAGGGCGGCCGTCGAAGCGTACGATTGAGCCTTACGCGACAGCAGGCGCAGCGGCCGGTGCGCCGCGCGACTGCAAATGCGATGCGACCGTTTGCGCTAGCCGGTCGGGCAAGTAGGGCTTAGCCAGAAAAAGGTGATTCTTTTCGCTTTCGAATTCTGATCCAAAAAGCTCCGCGCTATAACCGCTGGTGAAGATAACTTTCAGGTCCGGTTTATCCATGATTAGGCTGTGGGCGAGTTGACGGCCGGAAATTGATTCGGGCATGACCACATCGGTTAGCAGCAGGTCAATTTCTTCTTTATGCTTTGCCCATACGCCGAGCGCCTCTTTACCATTTGCGGCTGAGAGGACACGATAACCAATCGTCACCAGTGCGTCACTGACGAATTCGCGCAACATCTCTTCATCTTCCACAACCAGGATGGTAATGGCATTAGTCGGTGTAGATTTGGTCGGTGGACTTTCCGGTTTGTCTGAGGAAATAACAAGTCCCTCAACGCTCAATGGGAAAAATGTGCGAATAGTAGTGCCTCGACCGGGCGCGGTATCCACTTCAATCCAGCCCCCGTGTTGCTTGAGTACTCCGTAAACGGTGGCGAGGCCCATCCCAGTACCCTGACCGGGGTCTTTGGTCGTAAAAAACGGCTCAAAAATCCGATCCACCGTAGCCGAATCCATTCCGCAACCGGTATCTTTCACCGCCAAGCAGATATAAGGACCAAGCTGTGCTTCGGGATGGCGTGCCCGAGATCCATTGTCGACTTCGATTCGCGTGGTAATGAGGGTAAGCTTGCCGCCTTCGGACATGGCATCGCGCGCATTCAAAGAGAGGTTCATAATGACCTGTTCGACATTACTAGGATCGGCGAAAATCGCCGGCAGATTGGGCGTTAGCTGCATATCGATGGCAATGTGTTCCCCTATCAGTCGCCGCAACATCGCGACCGTTTGCTCGACAAGTTCATTGAGCGCGAGCGGTCGCCTCTGGATAATTTGCTTTCGGCTATAGGCGAGGAGCTGGCGGGTCAAAGCGGTGGCGCGTTCCGCGGCGCGCTTCACTTGGTTGAGAGAAGACATTAGTTTCTTATCCAGACGCGGATTACACAATTGCATCGACGTGTTGCCAAGAATAACGGTGAGAATGTTGTTGAAGTCGTGGGCGACTCCAGCGGCGAGGCGACCAACGGCTTCCATCTTTTGCGCCTGGCGTAGTTCAGTTTCAAGTCGCACGCGATCGGTGATGTCCTGCAAGATTAGTAAGTGAAAAGGAGAATTTCCGAGCTCGAGGTTGTCGGCTGCCACCAGAACTTCGCGAGTGTCATTGGAGGTAGTGCGAATGGTCGCGGTCACGTTGCGGACGGCGTGACGAGCGGCAAGTTCTTGGCGGAGAGAAGCCGGCGTGGATTCATCGGCCCAAAATGTCGTACTACCCGCGAGCACGGCCTCACGGGAGGCACCGACGAGTTCGAGAAAACTTGCGTTTGCGTCGAGACAATATTTTCCATCCGGGCGCTGAATTACCATCGGCACAGGGCTTCCGTGGAACGCCTTCGAAAAACGTTCCTCCGAACGACGTAGCGCTTCCTCGGCGGTAGCGCGTTCCGCTACTTCACCGGTCAGGCGCGCGTTGGCGGCGCGCAATTCCGCCGTGCGCTGGTTTACGAGGGCATCCAGTTCCTCCATCTGTTTTCGCGCCATCTGAGTGAGCTGCCATTTTCTCGAGAGAGCGTGCGCCATCTGCAACACCTCGACGTTATCGAAGGGCTTCTTGAGTACAAGCATCTTATCAGTGTTACCGATCGACTTCGAGATCTCGTCCCACGAATAATCTGAGTAGGCAGTGCAGATGACGATCTGAAGATCAGGAAATTCCTTCCAAATACGGGAGATCGTTTCTACTCCATCCCAGCCAGGCGGCATTCGCACGTCAACAAAGGCCACCGCGTATGGCGCGTTTTCGGCACAGGCGGCATGGACTTTCTCCAATCCCTCTTGCCCTTGAAAAGCGAAGTCGATTCGAAAGTTTTGTGTGCGCGACGCACCGGCCTTATCGCCGAAAAGAGAGGCTTCCGTCGCCTCAAGCTCTTCGGCAATCTTGGCATCAGCAGGGCCGAGGATCTTGCGAAAATCCTCATGGATCGAAGGGTTGTCGTCGATTATAAGAATGCGCTGATTGGATGGCTCCAAAGTCACAGGTTCGAGGTTCATGTGGCTGATGCAGTAGAGGCAATGGGAAGTTCGAGGGTAAAGGTGGCTCCCTGGCTGAAGCCGGCGCTTGCTGCGGTGATGGCGCCGCCCATCGAACGCGCGGCGATGGCGCCGCTATGAAGGCCGAAACCGTGCCCGCCTTCACGGGTCGTGAAACCGT
>QHPU01000122.1 GCA_003219175.1 Verrucomicrobiota bacterium
TCACGCCGACACATGCACTCAATGCGCACGATGTCCGCTCTCAGCTCGCGATCAATCTTCTCGCTCCAATTTGGCTCACTCGCAAACTTCTCCCCGGTATGATAGACCGAAAGTCCGGGCTTATTGTGAATATGGCTTCCGCGGCCGGCGAAAGGCCCTCCCGAAACTTGCTGCTTACGGGGCAGCCAAAGCGGGCCTCATACATTTCACCCGCACTCTCGCGGCCGAATATGCGGATGCTGGCATCCGGTGCGTCGCTATAGCTCCTGGCCCGGTCCATACTGGATTAGTAGACAAATTTACGATGGCTATGATTGTGAGGTCCGTTCCATTGAAGCGCGCGGCGCTGCCCGCCGAGATCGCCGATTTTGTCCGTTATATCGCCTCTAATGCCGTAAATTTGGCCACGGGATCGGTCTTTACGGTAGACGGTGGCTTGAGTATTAGATCCTGAAAATTGATGATCAAGAGATAGAAAGAAACTAGATTTGACCAACACTGCTCAGCGTGTGCGAGAGCTCGCGGCCGAAGAGTTCCAAGTATCGGCCAATGAGGTGCAGCCGACTTCCGGTCCAGAAGATATCAAAGGATGGGACTCGACCGCCCATATGCGGCTGATGGCGCGTATCGAAGAAACCTTCTCTGTTTCCCTTGATATCGAGGAAATTGTCGAGATGGTCACTATTCAGGCCATCATCGACACGATCAAGGCCAAAATTGGCAAATCTTAACGACGTGGGAAGCTTCGAATTAGGTTCCCAAAAAGGCTCTCGGCGATTTCTTTTTTAACTGCACGGCGTCGGCTTCCTTTGGAAAATGGGAATGATTACGTCATCGACGAATTCCGATCACCCGCCACCTCGAAGTGGGTGCACAAAATACTGTCTTAGGTTCGCGGTGGTTGGCCGAGGCGGAAACGGCGGAGTATGGGCGTGAAGGCGTGACATTTTGGTGCAATTGCGCTAAGTCATGCGCGTTAACTAAAGTGATTTATGATGGCGTTCATTCTCGTGACTTCGTGATTCAAAAATTGAAAATTTGCTTATAGGCTTTTTTGAAAGCGGTTGTCTTGCGACTCGCAAGCGCAGCCAGTTCATCTCATCCGAACTAATTTAAGTAATGCAGTCGACCAATTATCACTTTACACATTCCGTTTCTCCCATTGGCTTGCGTTCGGTCAGTGCGAAAGGGGGCCGATTCTATTCTGTCCAAAGTGCATCATGGAGATAACGGCCGCCAACGTTCGCCAGTTTTTGGTCACTCGATATTTCGAACCGCTCGAAAGGCTTGGGTTGATTCCTGGCGACCTCTCGGACGATTTTGATTTTCTGTTAAACGGTGTGATCGATTCCTTCGGTATTCTCGAGATGATCAGTGCCATCGAGGAGGAGTTTGGGATACAATTAGACTTGGAGGCGCTGGATGCGGAAAAAATCACGATTATTGGCCCGCTGTCTTGCTATGTCGCAGAAAGTCCAAACAGGCAGTGACTGTACTGACGACAGCTCGTTGATTTCAGGTCTATGATGCTCCTTTATTCAGATCGAGCTATCTTCATTCACGGTTTCGACTACCGACTTGGCAGTGTTCAGCGGGACTTGGAAGAACTCAAGGCAGACAAATGCCTGCTTGGGACCGTAGAAGCTCTGGATAGGATCGGCTATCGCTATAACTTCAGTCTAGGGAATGATGAAAGTCTTCTTAGTCTTGCCCGTCATCCTTTGTCACAGGTTTTGCTGCGCGCCCGCGAACCGCGCGGTTTAGTATTTCAACACTCTTTCGCCGAAAGTGCTGTTCTCACTTACAATGTAAATGAAACTAATGTTGCGCTGCGGACCCGCTACTTCGCGGCAGAAGTGATGAGAGAGCTCCAGCTGGATCATTTACCCTACTTGTGTTCGTTCGCTAGCGGCTGCGCCGGGTTTATGTCTGTCTTGAGTACTGCTGGTGGTCTCTTATCAACTTCCTTAGGCGATGAACCGGCGATTTGCGTGATGGCGGATTCCAATCCTCCTGGTGTTCCTTATGATATGATGGAAGAGCGAATTCTCGGATCCGACCACAGTTCTGCCTTTGTAGTCGATCACGAACAGTCGGGATACCAATTGCTGGGGATCAACTATTATTCCACTACGCGAACGAAAGTACCGTTTATCGAGATTGTAAAGCGAACAGTGCAAATGGTACAGGAACTTGCGCGGTGCCTGCAATTAAAGTCTACTACAAGCGATGTTGTTATCCACTATCCGAATATATTTCCGGATGCGTGGAAGATGGTGACGCGTTATCTGCAATTGCCCCATGTTCAACACATAATGGATGGCATGCCGGATCGCGCGCACTGCGGGGCTACAGATCCTGTGATTTCGCTCGCAAAGTTCCATAGTAACGCGAGCGGTCGCCTTCACGTTGTTGTAAACTATGGAGTAGGGCTGCACCTTGGTGTGTGCTTTTTGAAGGAACAGGACGCAAATAGCTAGTGAGGCGCGTGTGTCTGAGAAACTGCTGCCAGGATTAAGAAATAGGTTTCTCCAGATCCTCGCTCGAATTGTGCCAGGCGCGACAACTATGCGGGTCCTGCTGAATCGCTGGCGCGGCGTGCACATTGGGGATCAAGTGTGGATTGGTTACGACGTCGTGATTGAGACCTCGCGCCCAGAGTTGGTGACAATCCGAGATCGTGCGACTGTCCAGATGCGGGCAACAATCATAGCGCATTTCCGTGAACAAGATGGTGGCGTAACCATTGAGGAGGATGCTACCGTCGGACCAGGTGCTATTGTGTTGCCAAACGTCACCATCGGCCATGGCGCGATAGTCACTGCCGGAAGCGTGGTTACAAAATCGGTCCCTCCGAAGACGATAGTGCAAGGCAATCCGGCGCAGCCTATCGCCACCGCCGAAATCCCGCTTAGGCTCAACGTGTCGCTCAAAGAATTCGCAAAAGGTCTCAGGCCGATTCGCGAGCGGTCGAACGAGCGGAATAGGGAAGAGTCGACGTAGCCGCACGCTAATCGATGTAAGTTAACCGTTTTGCTATCGACATTTGGCGAGTGGCTCAAAAGCAACGAATACCCTGGCGAAGCAGACGTCCTATCCACAAATTCGCCTGCATGGAATCCGTCCTGCTATTATTGTTCCTCAAAATATCCTATAGCTCGTAATCTTGTGAAGGTCTGTATCGTTGGGTTGGGTATGTGGGATTGCCGCTCGCCATTCAGTTTGCGCGTTCGGGCGCAGAAGTAATCGGCCTGGATGTCGACCGGATGAAGGTTGATCAGGTCAATCGCGGTCGCAGTTACATCAAGCATATTGCGGCGAAGACGATCAGCGAGGTTTTGAAGGCAAAACGACTAACCGCGTCAACCGACTTCAGCCGCATCAAAAAAGCCGATGCAGTGATTATTTGCGTGCCAACACCGTTAAGTAAAAATCGTGAACCGGACATCTCATTTATCATTGAAACCGGACGCAAGATCGCACCGCATTTGCAAAACGGTGCGTTAGTGGTTCTGGAATCGACGACTTATCCTGGAACGACCGACGAGGATTTGCGGCGCACAATCGAAGAGAATTCGAAGCTGAAAGCGGGCGTCGATTTCCATCTGGCTTTTTCACCGGAGCGGGAAGATCCCGGGAATCCCCACAGTGTCGTTGCGACGATTCCCAAGATCGTTGGCGGCCTGACACCGGCGTGCCTGAAAGAGGCAATGGCGCTTTACTCGATCGCGATCAATCGCCTCGTGCCGGTCTCATCTTGTCGAGTAGCGGAAGCTGCCAAGCTACTAGAAAATATTTTTCGCAGCGTCAACATCGCGCTGGTCAACGAGTTAAAGATGGTTTACGCCGCAATGGGAATTGATATCTGGGAAGTTATCGAAGCTGCCAAAACCAAACCTTTCGGCTTTATGCCCCCGAGTACGTTGTTCGCTGCGTCGCCGACGCCCTGAACGCCCGGAGCAAAGCAGTCAGGGGTAGCCGGGTTTTGATTCTCGGGATTGCATACAAACCGAATGTGGATGACGAACGCGAGTCCCCCAGTTACTTGCTTATGAGCTTGCTGGCGGACCGCGGCGCCGAAGTCGAGTACTACGATCCTTACGTGCCGGTAATAAAACCCACTCGCGAACATGCGCGCTGGACGGGAAAAAAATCGATAAAATGGAATCGGGCAAGCGTTCGCAGTTTCGACTTGGTCTTGATAGCCACGAATCACAGTTCCGTCGATTATCGTGAACTCGCGGATTGGGCTGATTGCGTCGTCGATACTCGCAATGCGATGGCTTCGATCCCGCCCTCTAATGCTAGAATCTGGAAAGCATAATCGCGTACATGTCGTTAGGAAAAGAAACAGTTTTGAGCCCAGCAAAAGTGGCTAGTCCAATCGCGGAGAACGTGAGTTCGAAGACGCGGGCGAATAAGCGTTTCGTCGGCTGGTGCATCTACCTTATGATTTTGTGCGGTGCGTTCGCCTTTCCACTAACGCAGTTCTCGAACTATGCCGCACACAGTGATGTGCATTCGTACGTCCTGCTTATTCCGTTTGTCACTTCATATCTCATCTACATTCGATGGAATCATCTTTCCCGCGAATTGACCACGTCCTGGAGACGGGCTCTGCTGTTCGCAGCATTCGGGACGAGCGCGTTGTTTGCTATCCAACATTTTACCGATCCAGGCGCGAACGATCACATGACGCTGATCGCGCTCTCCTTCGTCTGTTTTGCGCTAGCCGGGGTCTTTCTATTCCTCGGCAGCAAATGGGCGCACTCCGCCATGTTTCCGCTCTTTTTTCTGGCATTCATGATCCCATTGCCGGAAGCAGTCGTCGACTCCTTGGAGAATGCATCGAAAGTGGCATCGGCGGAAGTAGCGAATTGGCTGTTTCTTATCAGCGGTACCCCGTTTTTGCGCAACGGACCACTCTTTCAGCTTCCTGGAATAACCATCGAAGTGGCCAAAGAATGTAGCGGCATCAGGTCGAGCTTGGTGTTGATAATCACCAGCTTATTGGCAGCCAATATGTTTTTGCGCACTACCTGGCGACGGGCCGTAATCGTGGCAGCGGTAATTCCACTGGGCCTTTTGCGCAATGGTCTCCGTATTTTAACGATATCGCTATTATGCGTCCACATCGGCCCCGAAATGATCAATAGCCTAATTCACCGGCGGGGCGGGCCCGTTTTCTTTGTCGCTTCGCTGATCCCTTTATTTGTCATGCTTTGGTGGTTGCGCCGGAGAGAGGTGGCAGCGCAACAACAGCGTACGCCGGAAAGTTCAAAATCGACTTCTGCTGATGCCCCGATCGGCTGATCTAAGCTTTTGGTTGCGATTGATCTTCGGTATTGCGGTTTTCACAAGCGCATTCCTGCTTTTTCAAGTCCAACTGCTCCTTGGCAAATTTCTATTGCCATGGTTTGGCGGTACTTCCGCAATTTGGGCGACCTGTCTCCTGTTTTTTCAAGTTCTCTTGCTGGGCGGATATATATATGCCCACCAGATTGCAAGTGCATTTCGCCCCTCGCTTCAGGGTAAAGCGCATCTCGCATTTCTCGCCGTCACTTCGCTCTGGCTCGTCGTCGCCTTTTATTTTTGGAGCTCACCGGTGCTACCCGGGCCTTCCTGGAAACCGGCGCCAGGGGCAGCGCCGATCCTGGGAATCCTGGGATTGTTACTTATCAGTGTAGGTTTGCCGTTTCTCCTTCTTTCCAGCACAGGTCCGTTGCTGCAAAGCTGGTACGCCCACCTTGGTCTTAGGAACGGGAGGAAGTCGCCCTATTTTTTGTATGCCTTGTCCAACGTTGGTTCGCTTCTGGGATTATTAAGTTATCCGTTTCTCTTGGAGCCGACTTTTCGGTTAAAAATTCAAAGCTGGATTTGGGGTGGCGGTTTCGTTGTTTTCGCGGTGAGCTGCGCTTTTTGCGCCTGGTGGATGCGTCGCTCGCGCGGCGAAAGAGCGCATCCTGTTGAGGAGGATTTATCGCCCGCAGAAGGAATCTCCGAAGCCCCTCGGCGACGCTGGTTATGGTTCCTTCTGCCCATGGCGGCTTCCATCATGCTTCTGGCTACGACGAATCTTTTGACGCAGGATGTCGCGCCGATTCCTTTACTTTGGGTTCTGCCGCTTTGTGCCTACCTTCTCAGCTTTGTCTTTACGTTTCACGGACCCTGGTACAAGCGGGCGATCTTTCATCCGCTGTTTGCCATAACTGCCGCACTGGCTGTGACTTCATTATTCCGCGGTACTGAGATGAAAGTTGTTTCACAAGTTGTTATATTTCTTTCCATTCTCTTCGCTGCCTGCATGGTCTGTCACGGCGAGGTGGCAAGGATCAAACCACCGGCCCGATATCTTACTTCATTCTATCTCATGCTTTCGGCCGGCGGAGCAGTCGGCGGCGTTTTTGTCGCGATCATTGCTCCCACGATTTTCCCGGCCTATTGGGAATTCCAACTCGGTTTGTGGCTGACTGCGGCCCTGCTTCTCGTCGTGCTTTTTTTGGATCGCAGTTCATGGCTGTATGATTCGAAGCCAGACCTGTTGATCCCGGCCGGCTTCATTACCCTGACACTTATGCTGCCGAAATATTTGGCGCGCGCGCGCCTCATTGTCATACCGGAAAACTTGCGCGCGCCTTATGACATTGCCCTGGGACTAATGATATGCGTCTGCGTGTGGCTCGCATTTACGGGCGGGCCGAATTGGGCGCGACGCAGGAAATTTCGGTGGTCAGAAGCAACGCTTGGGACAAGTTTTGTACTGCTGTCGGCAGCGCTCTCCCTCCAACCTGGTGAGCACGACCCACATCTTCATCGTCTGCATCGCGAACGCAACTTTTACGGGGCCGTCGCCGTCTACGAAGTGTGGGATGAAGCGATGCTCAGCTCGTTTTATGAGCTTTTGCATGGACGGATCGTGCATGGCGATCAGGCAAAAAGGAACCGCAAAATCCCCGGCTCCTATTATGGCGAAGGCAGCGGAGCGGGGCTGGCTCTTCTGACAAATCCGCAACGCAACCTGGGTCCCATGCGAGTTGGGGCAATCGGGCTCGGAATCGGAACTCTCGCAGCTTACTCTCGCCCGGGTGACATTTACCGGTTCTATGAAATTAATCCTACCGTTATTCGAATTGCCAAGGGAGAGAGAGGATATTTCACCTATTTAAGCGACGCAGCAGCTCACATCGAAGTTGTTCTGGGGGACGCACGCCTTTCGCTGGAAGACGAAGCCGCGCGCCATAATTTTCAAAACTTCGATGTCCTGGTCGTGGATGCATTTAATGGCGATTCCATCCCAGTCCATCTTCTGACCCGCGAGGCGATGGGACTCTATCTTTCGCATCTCCGAGGCCCGGATTCCGTCATCGTGGTGCACGCTACGAATGTCTTCGTGAACCTTACTCCAGTGGTCGCGGCACTGGCGCGGAGCTATGGCTTAAAAGCAACCCTGATTAGCTCCACAATACAGGCCGGTCTATTCCAACCCAGTGTTTTCATCCTGCTTACCCGGGGCGATTCTCTGGAGGCGCCC
>QHPU01000052.1 GCA_003219175.1 Verrucomicrobiota bacterium
GGTGAGATGTTTCGTCTTGCACGGATTCACAGGGAGATCTTCCGGACGCGCGTTTTCGCCCACAATCATACCCGCGTAAATTTCTTCCTGCGGCCCTACGAACAATTTTCCGCGCGCTTGGATATTGTTGAGCGCGTATGCGGTGCTTATGCCCGGCTCCATCGAAATCATTACCCCGCGGTTGCGCCCTTCGATTTCTCCTTTGAACGGCGCATATGCGTGAAACAGGTGGCTCATTAATCCTTCGCCGCGGGTCAAGTTCACCAGGTCGGTTTCGAATCCAATCAACCCACGAGTCGGAATGACCGCTTCGATGGAAACGCGATTGGCGTGATGATCAATCCCCACTACTTCGCCTTTGCGGCCGGCGAGTGATTGCATCACGTCGCCGACATTGTCATTTGGAATTTCGAGGTAGAGACTCTCGATTGGCTCAAGCAGGTTTCCATCGGCGTCGCGGCGAAAAATTACTTCCGGACGAGAAACCATCAGCTCGTAACCTTCGCGCCGCATCTGCTCCACCAGGATCGCAATTTGCATTTCGCCGCGGGCATTAATTTCGAAGGCGCCGGCGGTTTCTGTTTCACTGACCTCTAACGAAACATTGGTACGCGTCTCGCGCACGAGTCGCTCTTTGATGTGACGGGCGGTGACAAACTTTCCGTCTCGTCCGGCAAAGGGCGAGTCGTTGACCAAAATTCGCATTCGGATTGTCGGCGGATCGATATCAACGAATTGCAACGGTGCGCGTTCTTCGCGATCAGTCAGCGTTTCGCCGATAAAAATTTCTTCAAAACCGGTCAGCCCGACAATGTCACCCGCGCTGGCATGTTTGATTTCGACCTGCAGCAATCCGCTGTAAGTAAAAAGCGTCGTCACGGTTGCACGCTCGCGTTCACCGTTACGGTGAATGCAAACGATCGAATCGCCCACGTTCACGCGCCCGCTCACGATCCTTCCCAGCGCAACTCGCCCGAGATAATCGCTGTAATCAAGATTGGAAACGAGCATTTGAAAAAACGGGTCCGCTGAAATTGTTGGTGGCGGGACATGTTTCACAATCGCTTCAAAAAGCGGCGTCATGTCTTCATTGTTTTCGTGCAACTCGCGCAGTGCGAAACCGTTTTTGGCGCTGGTATAAACTACCGGGAAGTCCAGTTGTTGATCGGTTGCTTTCAACTCCACGAACAGATCGAAGACCATGTCCAGCACCTTGTGCGGGCGTGCATTCTCGCGATCGACTTTGTTGATGACGACAATCGGCTTGGCTTTATTTTCCAGCGCCTTTCGCAAAACGAAACGAGTTTGTGCCTGCGGTCCATCGTGTGCATCGACCACGAGCAGGACGCCGTCGACCATCTTCATGATGCGCTCGACTTCGCCGCCGAAGTCGGCGTGACCTGGAGTGTCAACGATGTTGATGCGATAGCCGTTCCACTGAAAGGCGGCATTCTTGGCGCGAATGGTGATCCCTTTCTCGCGCTCCAGATCCATCGAATCCATCACTCGTTCCTCGACTTTCTGATTGGCGCGAAAAGTTCCTGATTGCCGCAAGAGCTGATCCACCAGCGTGGTCTTGCCGTGATCGACGTGCGCAATGATGGCAATGTTACGAATCTTATCCATTCAGGTTTCCACCGCCTCAAGAGCGCAACTTGCGCCAATTGACGGAACAAACAATGACGCGGGCGAGGAGGCACTGCCCTGCAATTTAGGGCGCGGAATTATGCCGCAGCCTTATCTGTCGTCAAGCCATCGGTTGGCACAGCCATCCAATGCCAGTCCGGTCGATGATTCGCCGCGTCGAGCTCGGACCTCAGCAGGCCTGTTGTTCTTCGAACGGTAGCCGAAGTCAACAAACTGCGCTTTCTTTAGCGCCGTACGTAATGGCCGTGCACCCAGACTTTGTGGTGATGATGCCAGGACCAATGTCCCGGAGCCCACACATAGTACGCGGGACCGGCCCAGTAGCCGGGGCCGTGAACATAATAAGGCTGGTCACCTACTGCGATATTTACAATCACGGCGTTGGCCGCCGGAATCATCGCCGCGAGTATTGCCAAAATTATCCCAATTCTCAATTTCATAGCTGTAATTCCTATAAATCCCGATATCGAATTTGACGAGCGGCGGACGCTCTTTATTCGAGATTTCGGTCTCTGGTGTTTTGCGAGCCGAGCCACAAGTTCTAAGATAGGCTTCGCTTCATGTTTGAAATTGACACCCTTGACCATGTCGCTTTGTCCGTCCGGGATCTCGAACGTTCGGCCCGGTGGTATGCTGATGTCCTCGGATTTAAACGCCTCCACGAAGGCAAGTGGAATGGAATTCCCATCTTTGTTGGGAACGACGCTGCCGCTGTTGCCTTATTTCCCGCATCCGAAGAGATCGGATCAGCGTCGGTCGATCGTGCCGCGGTACGAACGCTGCATTTCGCTTTTCGGACCGATCGCGAAAATTTCCTGCGCGCGCAGGATGAGTTAAAGAAACGCGCGATCTCATTCGAGTTCCAGGATCACGAGATTTCGCACTCGATCTATTTTCGCGATCCCGATGGCCACAAGATCGAGATCACGACGTACGAGCTGTAGAGCGTCTTTTGTCGGAGATAAACCTCGTTGTTGCCGCTCGCGGCCAGAATGAGTCCGATGACACCGCGGGCGTCATCCGAACCGTGCAGAGGGAGAGGGATCTCACCAACGCTAATGGATCACACGACCTAATGTCATTGCTCAATTTCCATCGGAGAGATCCTTCGCTTGCGCTCAGGATGACGGAACGGCGCTCGCGGGCAGGCTCGAAGTCTTGTGGTGCATGTCGGACTCTTAGGCTCGCAGAGCTCGCCGCTCAGTTGGTTTCCCGCCTAAACGTTGGCTTCGGCCAGAGCGGGTTGCACTGAGGGCTCAACCCACTTGCCGTGCTCGCGAATCAAGTCTTTTAGGCGATCTACCGCTTCGGCCTCGGGAATATTGAATTTCACCGCCTGCTTTCCGACATAAAGATTCACTTTGCCGGGTGCGCCGCCGACATAACCAAAGTCGGCGTCGGCCATCTCACCCGGCCCGTTAACGATGCAGCCCATGATCGCGATCTTGACTCCCTTTAAATGGACCGTTGCCGCCTTGATTTTGGCGGTGGTGGTTTGCAGGTTGAACAGAGTGCGGCCGCAACTGGGGCAGGCGACATAATCAGTTTTGAAAATCCGCGACCCCGCGGCCTGCAAAATGTTGTAGCTCAATCGCAACGATTGTCCTGGCGCTTCTTCGCCTTGCACCAAAATCGCATCGCCGATTCCATCACAAAGGAGGGAACCGATGTTCGTGGAGGCGATGAGCAGTGTCGCCAAAAAATCCGACTGATTCTGGATACTTGATGCTGGATGCTGGATTTCAGAGTCGGCGCTTCGCTTATTATCTAGTATCAAGGATCCAGCATTGAGGATCTGTTCGCGATTGAGAACGTCTTTGAGCAAGACCGGGTGGCGCGATTGCAACTTTGCCGCCAGCAAGCGAAACGCCGGGATCAGTGGCAGATCGACGTCATCTTTGACGGTGACAAGCTGCGCCTCAGTCGAATCGTTCACGCGCGCAATCGCTTCATCATCGCGGGAGTCGACTTCCATCACTCTGGCATTTTCAAAAATGATCTCCGGCTTGTAATCGCCCATGCGATCGATCTTGTGCGAGATCTTTTCGTGTTGTGCTCTGCGAATAACCACCCGGACCAACTCATCACCGCCTAGCCGCACGCCCTCTCGTTGCAGCTTATCCGTTGGCCGTCGCTGATAAGAAAATGGATCGAATGAAAGGGGATTCTTTTTCGTTTTTCCTGTGGTGGCAGCCGTGTCGGCTGCAGCGTCCTTCGAGATTGCGGGCGACACGCCCGCCGCTACAGAATCAATCAGCGCTTTCGCAACTGGGATCTCATGAATGCTATCCTCAGTTAACGAGACACGAATCGTATCGCCGATCCCATCGGTGAGGAGCGAACCGATCCCGATCGCGCTCTTGATTCGGGCGTCTTCGCCCTCGCCGGCTTCGGTCACGCCGAGATGGATCGGATAATTCCAATCCGGCCCTTCTTCATTTAAGCGTGCGACCAGCAACCGATAAGCTGCGATCATTACTTTTGGATTGCTCGACTTCATCGAAAAGATGAAGGCGTGATAATCGAGATTGCGGGCGATGCGGGCGAACTCGAGCGCGCTTTCTACCATCCCGAGGGGTGTATCGCCGTAGCGGTTCATGATTCGATCGGAGAGGGAACCGTGGTTGGTCCCGATCCGCATGGCGATACCGCGTTCTTTGCAAAGGTCTACCAGCGGCGTGAATCGTTGTCGAATTCTCGTTAGTTCCGCCGCATATTGCTCATCGGTATACTCAATGATCTTGAATTTCTTTGAGTCGGCATAGTTACCGGGATTGATCCGGACCTTGTCGACCCATTTCGCCGCTTCCATCGCGGCTTCCGGCTTGAAATGAATGTCGGCCACGATCGGAACGTCGCAGCCACGCTCGCGCAATCCGCGCACGATGTGTTGGAGGTTGGCCGCGTCTTTCACCGTGGGCGCCGTGATCCGCACGATCTCGCATCCCGCCTCCGCCAGTTCGATCGTTTGCGCGACGGACGCTTCCGTATCCATGGTGTCGCAGGTAATCATCGATTGCACCCGGATAGGATTGTCGCCCCCGACGCCAACATTCCCGACCCGCACCTCACGTGATGCGCGCCGTTGATACGAAAATGGACTCGCGCAGTAGTTCATTGTTTAGGTTCGACTTGCACGGCCGTTCCGTAGCAAAGCACTTCCGTGACGCCCTGCATTATTTCAGTTGCGTCGTAACGCAGGCCGATGATGGCGTTCGCGCCCAGTTGCAGCGCATGTTGCAGGCAGAGCTCGAGGGCTTGTTGCCTCGTTTTCTCACACAAATCAGTCAGGATCGTGATGTTGCCGCCGACCAAAGTCTGCAAACCGGCGCCAATCGTCCCGAAAATTGAGCGCGATCGCACGATAATGCCGCGCACGACCCCAAAATTTTTCACAATCCGGTAACCATCGAGTTCAAACGCGGTCGTCGTCATTGCTGGGTTCATACCCGCAATTTAGGCACGGTTCAGCCCCGCTGCATCGAAGCTTTAACGCGTGGAACTCGAGGTGCTCTTGGGCGCGAATTTGGGTCCTGCGCGGCCAAACAGATCCTGCACGTCAAAAAAGGCGATGTAAACCATGAACCCGATGAGGACGACGGCGCAGGCGGTTTGCACGATTTCGAGCACGCGCGCATTTACCGGACGCCGGCGCAAGGCCTCAATAATTGCAAGGGTGATGTGACCGCCATCAAGGACTGGCATTGGGATCAAATTCAAGAGCGCAAGATTCACATTCAGAACAACGCTGAACCAAAACGCCATTAACCAGCCGTCATGGTTTTCGAACATCAAATAATAAACGCGCAACATCATGACCGGGCCGCTCATGTGCTGCAGTTTTACGTCGGACTTGGGCGACGCGATTGCGCGGAAAGTATTAACGACCGCCAGAGTAGCGGCGCGGACTTGTTCCAACGGCGTCGGATGGGTGCGCGTTAATTTCCCATAGGTATCGAGCACAATCCCGTAGTTGTCGTCCCAGGCAATTCCGATGCGCGGATACTGTTCCTCTTGTGGAATTTCGGGAGTGACCTCCAAATCGAAATCCTTCCCGTTTCTGACAATGGAGAAGCGCACTGGCTGGCCGCCGTGATGTCTGATGTATTCCGAGGCTGCCGCGGTGCTTTTCATCGAAATCCCATCGATCTCACGAACAACGTCCTTTTCTTGTAAGCCGGCTCGCCACGCCGGACTATCTTTCGAGACATCTCCAATTACCAGTGGACCGGGCTCGAAGGGCAACATCACGTCTGCTTGCTTGCGTTTCACATTCAGGTTGATCGGCCGGTTCTCGCGCAGGAAATCGTCAATCGCGTTGATGTGATAAAGCCGTTTTCCATTGATCCCGACGATCAAGTCGTTTGCTCGCAATCCAGCCATGGCCGCGGGGCTTCCGGGTTGCACACGCGCCACGAGTGGAGTTTCCGCCGGAAAAATCTCGATTTGGCGCAGGCCCTTCCGCATCCACGCGCGCGTCGGGGGGATTTTGGGTTTTGCTTCGACCGTGATCAGGCGCATCTTGCCGTCCGCCTCTCGCTGAACGGTGATCGGAATGGTTTCGCCTTCGCTGCGAACAATGCGCCAGCTGATCGAATCTTCGCTCATCCCGCCAAACCGTCTGACCGGATATCCATCAACGGAAATGATTTTGTCCCCCGTCTTTAGTCCGGCCTGTGCGGCAGGGGAGTCAGGCACGACGTAGCCAATAATAGTGGTTGCTTCCGATTCACTGACCGGTCGCCCGACAACCCAAATGAAGACGGCAAAAACCACCGCGAGCAAAAAACTGAAGAGCGGCCCGGCAAAGGCGACGATGATTTTGTCGAGCGCAGAAATCTTCGGCAACTGCGCGCGATCGACGTCGGCCTTGCCTTCGATGATGTCCATCGGTGCCAATTGTGGCAGTGCGACGAAGCCGCCGAAAGGGAGCGAACCGAGGGAGTACTGCACACCGTTAATCGTCTTTTTCCAGAGCGGTTTGCCGAACCAGATACCAAATTTCTCGATGTAAAGGCCGCGCCAGCGTGCCGCCAGGAAGTGACCGACTTCGTGTACGACAATGAGCAGATTAAAAAGTGCGAGAACCTCCAGGCTGATAAGGATGACACGCGCGATGTGGAGAATCATTGCTGGTAGATGATCTTAATTACTGATTCGGCACGCCCCGCTTCAGCCCTTTAACGATTTAACGTGCCTCCCTGCCTCCGCGCGCGCCCATTGGTCAGCTTGCAATATCTCATCGAGTCCGGGGTGCGCAATGGACTCATGAGCGTTCATCACTCGCTCAACCGTCTGCCAGATCTGGGGGAACCTCATGCGTTTTTCGAGAAAAGATGAGACCGCAACTTCATTAGCCGCGTTCAAAACAGCCGGAAGCGTGCCGCCGGTTTCGCCTGCCCGCCGCGCCAGGTTGAGGGCAGGGAAATCCCGATACCGTGGCTGCGCAAACTTCAGTTCGGCCAGTTTCCCGAAATCGAGCGGTGGCAGAGAATTCGGTATCCGGTCTGGCCAGGTGATGGCGTATTGAATCGGGAAACACATGTTGGAATAGGACAGCTGTGCCAGCACCGAGCCGTCCGCAAATTCCACCATCGAATGGACAATGCTCTGCGGATGAATCACGACTTCGACCTGCGCCATTTTGACGCCAAACAACCAATGCGCCTCGATCATCTCCAATCCCTTATTAAATAAGGTGGCGGAATCGATCGTGATCTTCGGCCCCATATTCCAGGTCGGATGCTTCAGCGCCTGTTCGACCGTAATATTCGGAAACTGTTCTGCGGGCGTTTCGCGGAAGGGGCCGCCCGATGCCGTGAGAATGATTCGGCGAACATCTGACACTTCGAACACGGAAGTCTGAGGCGGACGGGCAGTTTCTGCATTGGATGTTGGGCGTTGAGCGTTGAGCGTTGAGCGTTGGCATTGCTGCGCAACTCTTCCCTCAAGGCATTGAAAAATCGCGTTGTGCTCTGAGTCGACCGGCAAAACGTGCACGCCTTTTTCCCGCGCTTCCCGCATCACAATCTCGCCCGCCATTACCAAAATTTCCTTGCTCGCCACCGCGAGATCTTTTCCGGCTTGGATTGCCGCCAATGCCGGACGCAATCCGCCGGTGCCGACAATTGCAATTAGCACCATGTCGCTCGCCACTTTTGACGCGATCTTGCGCAACCCCGCTTCGCCGCAAAAAATCTGCGGCTTGTATTTCAGGTTCGTGCGCAATTCATCGAGTTTCGTCTCGTCAACGATGCAAACTGCACCTGGCCGCAATTCATTGGCCTGCGCCGCCAGCTCGCGTGCCTTAGAGTTCGCCGCGATCCCGACAATTTCCACGCGTTCGGGAATGTCACGCGCAACTTTGGCTGCGCTTTCCCCGATCGACCCGGTAGCGCCAAGCACGACCACGCGTTTACGTTTCATCACTAAATTTCGTCACGGGATTCTGGGGAGCACAGGCTGCTAGCCTGTTGTTGGCGGCAGCTTGCCGCCAGCCTGCGGACGCTAGTGAAAGGAGATGACGCAATGTTGCATTCGGCAAGCTGCCGAATGCTGCAGGCTGGCAGCCTGCGCTCCCCGGAGTTCGCGCCGCACTACTCATCTCAAGTCACGGTACCCGCACCTGCACCACTAATCGCAAATAAAAGAACAGCAGGGGCGCAGTGAAAAGCAAACTGTCGACGAGATCGAGGGCGCCCCCAATTCCCGGCAGCAATTTCCCGGAATCCTTCACCCCGGTGCTGCGCTTGATGATCGATTCGGCGAGATCGCCGATCACCGCAGCGAAACCCAGCAGCAATCCCAGGATGGTGGCATGCGTCCAGTTCAACACCGACAGATGTCCCGGCATCAGTTTGAAAAGCGCGAGACTCGCCAGGAGCGAGAATCCCAGCGCGCCAAAAAATCCTTCCCATGTCTTCTTCGGGCTAATATGCGGAACCAGCGGATGCCGCCCGACGACGCTGCCGGTAACGTAAGCGCCCATATCGCTGAATTTCGTGACCGCGATTAAATAAAGGCAATAAAACTGTCCCATTACCGCGCCCGTTTCCGACCGCGGCACAACGTAAAGAATTTTGGTCATGAAATTGAAAAGCCACAGCACATAGAGAAGACCGAAAAGCGTGTAGGCCATCGATTGCAGCGGTTCGTCCTCGCGCAATCGGGCAAACATCTGGCGCGTGATCACAGTCAGCAGAAACAGCAGCAGCATTGCTGTCTCGAATTCGTAGGAATTCGCCAGGCCAAAATGGGAGAAGTAGTAGAAACTCCCGCACAAAATCGCTGCCCCGCAGATCATGGCGGTGAGTTTGAAATTCGGCAGCCCGCGTTGATCGAGCATGCCGTAAAATTCCCACAGCGAAAGCAGGCCGAACGCACTGATTAAACCCCAGAACGCCAGTTCAAATCCGGAAAACGCAATCAGCAACGCTACCGTCCAGAGGACGATGGTGCTGCTGAATCGCAGAATGAAAACGCCGCGCGGCGTAGCCGGTTTGGTTTGGATTTCTTGTGTCCCGGTTGTCGCGCGCATCGAACTTCATCATCGGAACGATGAAGGAAATTGTCCATAGCCATTCCTCCTCCGTCATCGATTCCTGTTTTCCTCGCAACCTGATTCGCCTAGGCTTCGGATCGCAATGCAAAGAATGATGCCAGCAATCGTGAAAGCCAAAGCCGAGCCCGGTTTGTGGCTGGAACAAGTTCCTGTGCCTGAGATTGGGCCCGACGATGTTCTGATCCGCACGAAAAAGGCGTCGATCTGCGGTACCGATGTTCACATTTATAATTGGGATACCTGGGCGCAAAAAACGATCCCAGTGCCGATGACGATTGGTCACGAATTCGTCGGGGAAATTGCAGGGACCGGATCGAATGTGCGTGGTTTTGCTAAGGGCGATCTCGTCGTCGGCGAAGGTCACATCACCTGCGGGCATTGTCGAAATTGTCTCGCTGGTCGCCGTCACCTGTGCCCGAACACCAAAGGCGTCGGCGTTAATCGTCCTGGAGCCTGGGCCGAGTTCGTCTCCATTCCCGCGACCAATGCCTGGCATGCAGATCCCTCCATTCCTCGGGATGTACTTTCTTGTTTCGATCCGCTGGGCAACGCCGTGCACACTGCACTCACCTTCGATCTCGTTGGCGAGGATGTGTTGATTACTGGCGCGGGACCGATCGGTTGCATGGCCATTCCCATTTGCCGGCATGCCGGCGCGCGCCACATCATCATTACCGACGTCAATCCTTATCGACTGGATCTCGCAAAAAAAATGGGAGCAACTCTCGCTCTCGATGTCCGTACGGAAAAATTGCCGGACGCAATGAAACAACTCGGGATGAGAGAAGGTTTCGATGTTTGTCTCGAGATGTCGGGTAACCCCAAGGCGTTCGCCGACATCTTACCCAACATGTTTTATGGCGGCAAAATCGCGCTCCTGGGCATCATGCCTTCAACCGCGTCCATTGATTGGAACGTTGTCGTCTTCCACAGCCTGACGCTGCGAGGGATCTACGGGCGCGAAATGTTCGAGACCTGGTACAAAATGACGTCGCTCATTCAGAGCGGGGTGGATATTTCGCCGGTCATCACTCATCACTTTCCTTTTCAACAATTCAAGGAAGCCATCGAACTCGCCAAGTCCGGGAACTCGGGAAAGATCGTGCTGGATTTTACCGAGGCGGCGTAGCGCTGGAATGGTTCTTCAGCGGCGGCCGTGTCGGCCGCTTTTTCTTGATGACGGGCGCACGCCTGCCACTACGGTCTCAGATTGCAACAAGTACTGTAGCGGCGCTCTATGAGCGCCGAATATTTTCACGTCTGTCGCCGATCGGCGGTCATAGACCGCCGCTACAGAACCGCCTATTGGAGCTGCGCCGCGGCTTCATCATTGCCTTGAAGCTCGAGCACCATTCGGCGGATGTGCCTGTAATCCTGATGCGGAAGAAGGAGGCGCAAACTTTCTTCCGAATCGCCCCACCGAAGGATTTGAATCGGCTCCTGGCGTGTGCCCCAGGCGTTCATCTCCGTTTGAGTAGCCATGTAAAGGTCGACGGTATTACGTCCGGCCAGCGCCCAACCATAATCTTCCACTCGATAAATCTGTCCGGTCGAAAGTAATCGGAAAGTCGTGCCGACTGGCCAGCGCGACCAATCGGCGGCTGCGCTCCCGATCTTCGGCGGCTGCGCTTTGGCCTTTACCACAACGCGCTTGCCGCGGACGGTCTTCACTGTCCGCGTCGTGGTAGTCGTTGTTGTAGTCGTCACCGCCGTTGCCTTACGCACCACTTGCTTTGATTTTGTTTCCTCATCGTCCATTAAGAACGGCTGCGGCGCCGGCGTATAGGCAGCGACCCGGTAGTCAAATTCTGCAGGCAAACGAATGTTTTCAGCGCGATGAATCGGCGGTCCCGCTGCTTGTAACACGCCGCCAAGGGCATTGTGATTGGTAAATTGCAGATGATCCGATTCGGTATGCGTGTACGCGGTGGTGCGAACGGTTTGGAAATCCGATTTCGCAATCGGGGATTCGTAAGCAGGGAGAGCGCGACTACTGGTAGTGCCGCAGGAAGATAACAAGATCGCGCTGATTGCGCCGAGCGCGATGAGGCAAAGATCGCGGAGCTGTTTCAAGGTCAGGCAGAGAGTTATTAACAGCTTATTCGCAGAGTTCGCAACCAAAATTTCCGTCGGAATTCTGTAGCGGCGTGTCTATGACCGCCGACACCTGGTGAGCTTCTTTGCACTGGGCTCGGTTCGGGCAAGATTGCCGGATGCTCGCAGAATTTGATCAGCAACTCACCAAAACGCTCGATGAAATCAAGGCGCAGGGTCTCTACAAGACCGAGCGCATTATCACCACGCCCCAGGACGCCCACATCGCCGTCGCCGGCGGCAAGCGCGTCCTGAATTTATGCGCCAATAACTATCTCGGCCTGGCCGATCATCCCGCACTCATCGCCGCAGCCAAAGAAGCGCTCGATACCCACGGCTTCGGCATGGCGAGTGTGCGTTTCATTTGCGGGACGCAGGACCTTCACAAAGACCTGGAAAGTGCGCTGACCAAATTTCTCGCCACAGAAGAGACCATCCTTTACCCAAGCGCATTTGACGCTAACGGCGGTTTATTCGAAACGCTGTTGACCGATAAAGACGCGGTGATTTCCGACGAGTTAAATCATGCGTCGATCATTGACGGCATTCGGCTGTGCAAGGCACAACGCTTCCGTTACAAGCACAACGACATGGCCGATCTCGAAGCAAAACTGCGCGAGGCAGGCAGCGCCGGGGTAAAATTGATCGCCACGGATGGTTGTTTCTCGATGGACGGAACCATCGCCGATCTGAAATCGATTTGTGATCTAGCCGACAAATATGGCGCACTGGTCATGATTGACGACGCACACGCCACCGGTTTTCTCGGCAAAAGAGGACGGGGCACGCATGAGTATCGCGAAGTGATGGGACGAATCGACATTATCACTGGCACGCTGGGAAAGGCGCTGGGTGGTGCCAGCGGTGGATTCACCAGTGCTCGCCAGCATATTGTCGAGCTGCTTCGGCAACGATCGCGTCCTTATTTATTTTCCAATAGTGTCGCGCCCCACATCGTGGCTGCGACCTTGAAGGCGCTCGAACTTTTGAGCAGCTCAACCGAGCTGCGCGATAAGCTGGAAGAGAATACCAAATATTTCCGTGCCGCTCTAACGGAACGTGGACTCACAATTAAACCTGGAGTTCATCCAATCGTGCCAATCATGATCGGCGATGCCGCCAGGTCGCAAAAGTTCGCCGCCCGCATGCTGGAGAAAGGTGTCTACGTCATCGGCTTCTTTTATCCGGTGGTGCCGCATGGCACCGCCCGCGTTCGCACTCAGGTCAGTGCCGCGCATTCGCGGGAAGACCTGGAATTTGCGGTCAACGCTTTCGCGGAGACAAACGAAGAGCTGAAAGACAGTTAAAAAAGTTACAACGTTACAAAGGTTACAAGGTTCTCACTGGTATTAGCGCCGCCCGTTTTAACAATGTAACCTTTGTAACTCTTTTAACCTTCTTTTCCATGCTCTATATGGTCATCGAACATTTCAAAGAGGGCGCCGTTCAAGAAGTCTATCGCCGCTTTCGTGAGAAAGGGCGACTGATGCCGGATGGTCTAAAATACGTCTCCAGCTGGATCGATATCGAACTGAAAGTCTGCTATCAGCTCATGGAAACCGAGGACGGCGCACTCTTCGCACGCTGGACCGAGAACTGGGACGATTTAATGGAATTCGAAATCATCCCGGTACGGACATCGGCGGAGACAGCCGCGATGGTGGAAGAGTTAAAACGTTAGAAGGGTTACCACGTTAGAAAGATCAGTTCCACTTTAACGATTTAACTCATTTAACTATTTAACATTCTTCGTGCCCCGCACTTTTTCGTCGATCGCGAGATATTCGTCGCGCGGGGGACTAAAAGTGTCGAGGACGCGCGTTTGCTCGAGCGTTTCCACTCCGTGCGGGATGTTACTCGCTAAATAGTAAGAGTCGCCCGGTTTCAGCTCGTGAGGGACGCCCTCCACGATCAGCTTCATTCGTCCCGATAGAATGTGCACCAGCTGCTCTTGTGAGTGCGTGTGCTCAGGCATCCGACTGCCGGCATCCAACTCCGCAATCATTTGATACATGGTACGGCCATGCGCGTGAGTGCGGCGCTTGATGCCGGGACAAATCTCAATCCACGGATTTTCTTGTTTCATAATTTTTAGCTCTCGCGTTCGTGTAACGCGATACTCGATCCTACCCAGGTTTTGTCTTTATTAAAATCGACGCCCATCATTTTACCCTGGCTCATTCGCACCAGATTATTAACAAGAATTGGATCAGGCCCGTCATCAGGCCAGATAAACATCATCCGAATTTCGGCTTTTGATTTCGGTCCGTCTGGCGTCGGGACAAATTCGGCATACTGGACCTTCTCTTGCAGGATCCACTCGCGGGGTTTGGACAAGGCTGCCAGCTTCTCGCGGGTGGGCTCCATATCGACGCCCAGCCCGGCAAAAGAATAAAGGGGCTTAAGAACAAAACTTCCGAGCGACTCACCAGTCGGAAATTCATCGGCAAAAAAAGCTCTCGAAGAGTAGGGACTTTTAAGAAATGGCAACGAATGTTTGCTGATTCGGAAATACCAGTTTGGATGGCCGACCCAAACGATCTCGAGTTCTTCCTGAAAGCTAAAGGGTAGGTTCAACTCCGGTCGTCTAAGCAGTTCATCGAAGATCACGCGATTGTAGATCCGTTCGATGGGCACTTCTCGTCCGTCGTGTCGGTAAAATAATTGACGCCCCCGTTTGCTAATGTCCGTTACGGAAACAGGCGAAATGCCCAGAATCGATTCAGTGCAGGCAAAATCGATCCGAGTTTTCTGTTTGGCGGGTTCAATTTCCAGCAAGATCACGTTCTGCGGATCGGAATCAGCAACAATGGTTTTGCGTAATAGCTTTAAATAATCGTCGTCCTGCATGTCACCGAACGCCGAAGTCCAGTGGCGCGGGATAGCGGGATAGGCTTTGCGCATGCAACCAAGCGCGAGCAGTTGAAATCCATAGAGGCTGGGAAAGGCTTGCAACTCGATCAGGCGAGGGACGAGCCGATTTTCTGCGGCGCAAATCCCGAAGTCCACGACCAGAAATGACGGATGTGTCGTTTCATTTGGCACCTCCAGGCCAGGTGGAATCGCAGTCGCCGCATGGCGCGCGAATTCCGGAGTGCGTGTCTTTTCCACGATTTCCTTGGCCGCCGCTACCAATTCGTCGTGAAACTCGCGCGTAAGAAAGATCGGCGTCTCCGAAATCCGAAAATCCGCCGGCCATTTCTCGGTTTCGTTCACGCAACGCAGCAATGCCGCGTACTTTTCCTGGGTGAAATCAGCGTTGAACTTTTTTCGAAGCTCGGAGTGCACTTCAGAAGAATGCACAGATGACGGAGAACCACAAAATCACGGCGCAGCCAAGGCCGGCAGTGAATCCCAAAGATTTCGCGGTAAGATCGACATCGTCAGGATCGACAACAAGCACATCGCACTGCCAACAAACCAGTATTCATTCGACCCGAACGCCCAAACCAATCCGAAGAAATGCAAGCCTACAATGATCGAGATAATGGGGAGGAGGAATCGTTTGCGGTCGCCGCTGCTCAACAAGAGGACAGCCAGAAAGATTAAGATGGCTTCAAAGGCAACCGAAAGGCCGTAGGCTTTTCCGTTAAACGTCGCTGGATGCGCGGGCGAAATCTTTCCTGCAGCGACAATGACACCCAACGAAATCAATATCGAAATCGAGAGAAGCCAGGAAAACCAGCGTCGACCGAGATTGCGTGTGCCGGCAGCGATCCAAATTACAGCGAAAATCGAAACAACGATCGCGCCAATCCGCATCGATTAAACTAAGAACTTCCCGCCGCGCATCACCTGTGCACCGTCAAACCAGATGTCGAAATCGCGACCTACACAGTCGATATGGGTTTTCGAAATCCAATCGGCGCCGGTATGTTCCGCATACGGATGGCCAAAGGCGATATGGATTCCGGGAATCTTTTCATCCTGTAAAATATTACCGATGACGTGGGTGCACGCAGTGTTGGTTCCGATGGCAAATTCACCCACCCGATTGCTGTTCTCGTCAATGCTGGTGTAGGCGCGAAATTCTTCCAGCAATTTCTTGTTTTCCGATCGCAGCGAGCGGATTCGGCTATTTTCTACCTCGACCGTGAGCGGAGCCGCTGCCAGGTCCCCATATTTCGCACACAGGTAGTCGCCGACCACGCCATCGACCACGAAAATCCCGTTACAATCCTTCGGCGAAGTGAAAATTTCGCCTCCGGGCAGGTTGCCCCATTTTTCGGGTGTGATCAGCCCGCTCGTCTTTAGCCATTTCAATTTCGGGGAAAACTCGGCTTCGAATTCAGTCCCCTGTGGCGTCTGGCAGCGGATGCGTTCCGTCCTGCGCGCACGCTCAATCAGGCGCTGGCTCAATGCATCGACTGCAAGAAAATCGGCGCGCATTCCTTCCACCATGATCTGCCGGTTGATGTTGACCATGTGACCATGGCGGATGCGGTTTTTGTTTATTACCGCGGTCATTTCGATGCGCGGCCCGAGTTCGCCGGTCAAAGTTGTAGCAGCAAAAATCGAGACCTGTGACTGAGCGAGATCCTCCAGAATGAATTTGGGCATTCGAGTGAGCGGGCGCTCGGCATAGTTTTCCAAAACGAAGACGGCATGAGGGGCGCCTACCTCTTCCACCTCTGCCTGCAACGCGGCTGCGATCTCGGCCGTCGCTTCGTCGGTTATAATGGTGATGCGCTCATTGGGTTGCAGTCGGAGACAGACCCGGATGGCGTTGCGCGCGCCGGGAGCCAATTCCGCGTCAATTGTGTCGGTGAGAAATCGATCCGGCATAAAGTTTTAAAATTGCCCGGGAACGGGCGTAGAGCAACCTGACTCCATCCTAAAAATGAACCTGCGACCAAATTCCACACCTGCGTTTTTGCACTCCCGTCACGCATCAATCTAATGCGATTATCATGCCGCGCCGCCGCGAAAGAGCTGTCCTGGTTCATCTACAGATTTCGCAGATTGAATTTCTTCCGGTCTTTTTACTGGCGGATTACTCTTTGAGTGGACACGAAGTGACTTCGGGATGGTAACCGATAAGCTCGGTGATGTCGTTTCGTCGGGTCTTCCCGCTTGTTTGGCTTACCGTCATGGCGAGCTTTGGCAGCGAGCAGTTGGCAGAACTTCCGGCCGCTGACGTTCTGCGCGCGCGTAATTTGGGGGACAACATTGCTGCGCTTGGGCCGAAGGTGCGTCGCGACCAGGCGCGACAACTGGCCGAGTGTGCTTACGCTACCACTGCGAAGCTCCGACGCGATTACGGGGTAGTCGGTCCGGCTCTTTTTCACAATTTTCTGGTTCACGTCGGCATTCGAAAACGCGGGCTGTGTTTTCAATGGGCGGAGGATTTACTGGCGCAGCTCGACGCGTTGAAAGCCACGACGTTGGAACTACATTGGGCGGAAGCTCGAGCGAGAACTTTGCGCGAAAACAATTGCATCGTTGTCACGGCTAAAGGTCAGCCGTTCCAGGAAGGAATCGTCCTCGACTGCTGGCGCCAAGCTGGCCACTTGTTCTGGGCGCCGGTCCCGGCCGATCATTTTTATCCGTGGGTGGAAAATACGAGATACGCCGAGATTGCCCGCACCAAATTTGCGGCGAAAAGAAAGTCCGGCCTTGCCCAAGAACAACCGATGCCGGCAAGCGAGAAAGGCTCTACGATTTCAACATCGACACGTTAGTGTATTGTTGCGTACGGGCTAACTCTGTGTAGCCACCTCAACCGCTCCGTTCCGGCCGCTCAGCTAACGAGAATTCTTCAACCAGCTTCACGTCGTCGATCTTCCACTGGCCTTCTATTTTGACCAGGTAAACGTTAAGCTTGTGCTGCCCAGAAATGCGCCCGCTTAGCCCGATTCGCACCGTCGCGGCGCGGTTATCTTTAGTTATTTTTTCAATGGATAGCTTGGCATCGAAGCTCCGCGCGTCGATAAACGGACTAGCCTCCAGTTCCGACCGCATGTTGTCGATGCTGGTCAGAAAACCATCGGTAACGAATTGCTGCAGCTCGGTTCGCTTTTGTTCCAGTGGATTAACGCCGCTCTTTAGCTCACGCACATACCAGGCATAGGCATTGCGGATGGTGTCGTCCGGCCCGGGGTCGCGCCCGCAGCCAGTCAACAGGAGGCAGATTACGATAAGCAGCGCAGCTGTCTTCCGGGCTAGCCCCAACATTACGGCGCGATGCGATTTGTCACTGTATCGGTGTGATAAGCGCTGTACTGCCGAAAGTCGAACCAACCGCCCTCATTCTTGTTAGATTGGGTGACGTTGTTCATATCGTTAGTGGCGAAATCCTGCCACGAATTGTAACGAACAACCGTAAGGAAAGTCCATGGCCCGCCTTCGAGGTGCTGCATCAATACTGTTCCGGCTGAGGTGTCGCTCGGACGATTGGGCGGTGCCCCCAAAAGCTTCTCCAACTCATCCCGGTGCCCTGGGGTCGGCCGAAAGACCGAGACCACATAAACAGACCCCGCACTTTTACTTCTGGCATCATCGGAAATTGCCATCGCTTTGCTGAATTCATCCCATGACGGTCCGTTAACAAATGTATCGGTGTGCCAGTCGCTAACATCACGCATCGCGGACGGGACCTGAAACGGCGTGGCTTCGACGGTGGCTTTGGTGCCGAGATGGGTAATAAGGCAGTAATCCCAGGCATCGCCTTCTTGATGCCGCAACAGAATAAAATGACCTGGCATCGGGTTTTTCGGATCTGGTGTTTTCAGCAGCTCGGCCAACTGGGCCTCTTTGCCGGGAGCAGCTTTGTCGAAGAGGACGTGATAGACGTCGGTTCGGGGTGGAGAAGAAGGGGCCGGTGATGCTTTTGAAGCGGGCGAACTTTGCGCCTGAACAAAGCCTGCAGGTAATAAAGTGGCTAATGCGACATTTACTAAGCAAACGTTGATTTTCATTTTTGTTTTGGGGTTGAGGTTTAGAAGATTCCTCAACATTGCGCAAGGTTTGATATTGGCCCGGCTTAGTCCAAATGTGCCGCTCGCACTCTGCAAGCGTGCAGTTGCAGTTCACGGCGTCGCAGCAGCGCCGTCCTCCACTGGCATAACCGATGCTCGAAGCAAAGGCAGCTTGTGAGGGTCCTGAAAAAGATTCTTCTCATCGATCATGACACGCGAGTCACGCGCATCGTGGGACGTGCTCTTGAAACTGCGGGTAAATATTCCATCCGCGAGGAATACGATGCCGCCTTCGCCATTCACGCCGCGCGTTGGTTTGGTTCCCCCTGGTCATGATTAATCTCACAACTTCTGCGAGCGATGGAAAAATCATCGCTAATCAACTGCAAAGAGACGGAGGCCTAGCGGACGTCCCGCTCCTTTGCCTGAGCAGCCGTTGTTTCGGGCCGTCACTTTACCTCCGCCGGTATCTTGCGCGGTTACAGTTTCCTGGCGGTCCCGGTAAAGATCGACCAGCTTTTGCGCGCGGTGGACCAGCTGTCTTTGGCAAAGAGTAAAGACTATCCGATCTGATCTTTGTACGCTTGGGCAGTCTGCAGGTTTTTGAGATCATCTGCGTTGTCGATTTTTAGCGCGAAGATCCAGCCTTGACCGAATGGATCACTATTAATCAGGGCCGGATTGTTCGTCAGCGCATCGTTTGCTTCTACAACTGTGCCTTTGACCGGCGCGTAAATATCGCTGGCGGCCTTTACCGATTCCACCACCGCGGTCGGTGCCTGGGCCTCCACCTGTGTGCCTACTTTGGGCAATTCGACAAATACGACATCAGTCAGTTCCGCCTGGGCATGATCGGTAATGCCGATCCGGATGTTTTCGCCTTCGCGGCGGATCCATTCGTGAGTTTTTGTGTAAAGAAGATTGTCGGGAACGTTCATGATTGTTTTTTATAAAGCGGCTTTTTCTGAATCGTCGCCGGAAATTTTTGTCCGCGGATTTCCACTTCCAGCGGCGTCCCGATTTTTGCGGACGCGGCCGAGACATACCCCATTCCGATGCCGATGTTCAAGCTCGGCGAAAGAGTGCCACTGGTAATTTCACCGACTCGGTTTCCGTTGCTGAAGAGCGCGTAATGTGGTCGTGGTGGCGGACCTTTCCCGTTCATTTTGAATGCCACCAGCCTTTCCCGCGCGCCGTTGGTTTTCGTTTCCAGCAATTTATCGCGTCCGGTGAACTCGCGTTTCTCAAGATCGACGAAAAATCCGAGACCGGCTTCGATCGGATTGCGTTCGGCCGAAAGGTCGGAGCCGTTGAGCGGATAGCACATTTCCAAGCGCAAGGTGTCGCGCGCGCCCAAACCACAAGGCTTCGCGCCGAATTCCTTTCCGCGCTCCAGAACGAGGTTCCACAACTTTGCCGCATCCTGCGCACGAAAGAAAACTTCCACGCCATCTTCGCCGGTGTACCCGGTGCGCGCGATCGAAATCGGCATGTCTTCAATGACGAAATCGCGTATGCAATTTCGGGCTGGCAGCTCGACATCCCGGCCCAGCAATTCGTCAAAGAGATTCACCACGCGCGGTCCTTGAATAGCGACGCCGCCAAAGTCCGCGCTGCGATTCTTTAGCGTAGTGACATCGGCATACTGGCGATGACCTTCCAGCCAAACGAAATCTTCTTCCACTTTCGCAGCATTGACGACGAGCAAAAATTCGGCCTCGCCGGTTCGGTAGACGAGCAAGTCATCAATTACACCGCCGTTATCATTGAGCAGAAAAGTGTATTGCCCCTGACCGACGTCCAACTTCAAGACGTTATTGGTTAGCATGGCGTTGAGCCAGTCGCGCGCGCCATTTCCCAAGACCACGAACTGTCCCATGTGGGAAATATCAAACATCCCGACCGCGTTTCGCACGGCCTGGTGTTCATCCACGATGGCGGTGTATTGGACTGGCATGAGCCAGCCGCCGAACGGGATTATTCGCGCTCCCAGCCGCACATGTTCGTCGTAAAGCGGCGTTTTCTTCTCGGCGGAACTGCTCATGCGCGAAAGGTTAGCACAGGTACAGACGATTGAGTCAATCGTCCGAGCAGTAGAGGCGTGGCGGGCGGTTCGTTGAACCGCCCCTACCTTGAAAATGCAAAGCCCGCCTATTACCCTGGCCACACATGACCTGGCTCGATAAACTCGAACGTCGCATCGGTTTTCTCGCAATTCCCGGATTGCTCCGCTACGTCGGTTTTCTTACCGCGCTTGTCTTCGTGCTCGAGAAAGTGAATCCCGGTTATCTTAACCTGCTCGATCTCGACGCCGTTGCTGTTATGCACGGCGAAGTATGGCGCCTGGTCACTTACATTTTTATTCCGCAAATGGCCAGCATGCTTCCATTGCCCGACTGGGTGAACGTCGCCTTTTACGTCCTTTTCCTTTGGTGGATGGGCAATGGACTCGAATCAGCCTGGGGCGCTTTCAAGCTTACGATTTTCTATCTAATTGGCATGATCGGGACAACCGTCGCCGCTTTTTTCTTTGGCGCGGCTTTTTCTAATTTCATGCTGACGACTTCGCTTTTCTTTGCTTTCGCTCAGTTCTATCCCGATCTCGTAATCTATTTCGCCTACATCCTGCCGCTAAAAGTAAAATGGATTGCCTGGATTTCGGCCGCGATTTTGCTCCTGCAAATCATTGTTGGTTCCATGCAATTCCGCGCCGCTGCCATTTGCGCGATGGGAAATTATTTGATCTTTTTCGGACCAAGCATCATCCGCGACGCGCGTCATCGTCGTGACGTAACGGAGCGCCGGCGCCGGTTTGAGATACAAACGCGCGAAACAGAATCGGAGGCATTACATCGGTGCGCAATCTGTGGAGCGACCGAAGTGAGCGACCCGAATCTCGAATTCCGGGTGGCGCGCAACGGCGAGGAATATTGCGTGCCTCATCTGAGTCAGGCGAAAGCGATCTAGGCTTTTGTAGCTGCCGCTGAGGACAGCGGCAGCTACATCATATTAGGACATGACGTGCACCTTGACCGGGTTCTTTCACAGCGGAAGCTAGCGCGATGGCCGACAAGAACGCTCCGCTTACTCCGGAAGAAGGTTGGCATTGTCTGCATCTGTTTTACCGCATCGATTTCGCGCAATGGCAATTGCTCAGCGCTGAAGAGCAGCGTGCGGCCAAGACCGCGCTCTCCGAGCTGGTGCAGGAAATTCGCGCGACGGAGAAAACACAGTTGCTCACGCTAAGTGTCGTCACGCCGAAAGCGGACATTGCTTTCATGCTCGTCACTCCCGATTTGCAGGCGGCGAATTTTTTTGAAAAACGCCTGGGCCTTTCCCTCGGCGCGGGCATACTCGAGCCGGTCTACAGTTATCTCTCACTCACAGAAGAAAGCGAATATACCACCACGCCTGAGCAATACGCCGAAACGCTCGCGCGCGAACAGAATTTGAAAACGGGAACACCGGAGTTCGAAGCCGCAATGAAAAGTTTCGCGGAACGCATGGCGCATTATCGACAGGAACGCGTTTATCCGACGCTGCCGGACTGGCCGGCAGTCTGCTTTTACAACATGAGCAAACGGCGTGGCGAAGAACGAAACTGGTACGCGCTGCCGTTTGAGGAACGCCGCAGCTTAATGGGCGGCCATGCCAAGGTCGGCCGCGAATTTGCCGGCAAAGTGAAACAGCTCATCACCGGCTCGACCGGCCTTGATGATGCCGAGTGGGGCGTCACACTTTTTGCGCGCGATACCTTTCAGATTAAAAAAATCGTCTACGAAATGCGCTTCGATAAAGTCAGCGCCGACTACGCGGACTTCGGAGAATTCTTCGTCGGCATTCAGCTTCCGCTCGATGAATTGTTCCGGCGGTTGCAGTTGTAGCTCCTGCTCTTGCTTGTAATCATGCTCATGCTCGAACGCCGAGTACGAGCAGGAGGATGAGTATGAGATTGATGGATGGGTGACAGAGCGGTCGATTGTGCACGCCTGGAAAGCGTGTGTGCCGCAAGGCACCAGGGGTTCGAATCCCCTCCCATCCGCCCCCCGAATAACCGCGGATGGCGCTAATCTGTATGACCGGCATAAACTGTCCCGCCGTAGCCTTAATAAAGGCGGATCCGCGGTTGGAAGTTTTTGCCGTCAGCGCAGATCGCGCCGGCTTATCGTCTGCAATTCCTGCCGCACTTTTACGATGTGTGCGCGCGGAATGACGCCGCGGATATTTGCACAGGGATAGATGATGCAGTCGCGGCCGATGACGGTGCCCGGATTTACTACTGTATTGCAACCGATTTCGGTTCGATCGCCAACGATCGCGCCAAATTTTGTCAAACCGGTCGCAACTATGCCATCGTCGGTAACCACCGAAATTTCGCGGTGATCGAGTTTCACATTCGATAAGATCACACCGGCGCCGAGATGCGCGCGAAATCCGAGAATGGAATCGCCGACATAATTGAAATGCGGCACCTGCGCTTCGTCGCACACGATGCAATTCTTGAATTCGCACGAGTTCCCCATTACCACGCCGTTGCCGACGATGACGTTCTCGCGCACGTAACAGCCACTCCGGATATGACACTTTTCGCCAATCCAAGCCGGTCCTTTTATGACTGCGCCTTGTTCAACGATGGTGCCGCTGCCGATGAAGACAGTGCTGCTGATGAACGGTTTTCCCATCAACTGACCGAGCACGGCGGGCTTCAGACGAAATTGCAAATAACTCGCGATTTGTTTGAGCGCGTCCCAAATGAAACGCTGATTTTCAAACAGCTTCGCGTGGATGGTGTGCTCGAGTGCTATGAACTCGGCAGGCGCGAATTTCTCTTCAAGGCTCGGGGCCGACACGTCGGGTGATTTTTTGTCCGTCTTTGGTATCCCGCACTTCCCAGCCGCGGGCGTTTAAGTCCTTCCGTAATTCATCACTTTTCTGCCAGTTTTTGGCAAGTCTGGCAAGTCGTCTTGCTTCCGCCAGCGCTTCAATCTCCGGCGGCAACGCGAGCGTTTCTGCTGCGTCGAGGGCGAGCACCTGATTGATCCCGTCCCACCATTGCAACCAGGCCTTCGCTGCAGCCGGGCCGAGTTCGTTTGCGTCCATCGCCCGATTGGTTTCGCGAATGGATTCGAATAAAACCCCCAGCGCTCCGGAAATGTTGAGATCATCATCGAGTGCCTGCTGAAAGTCATTATTGGGCACGGGTGCTCTCTGCTCTTCCGGTGAAGCAGACCCACTGGTTTCGCGCAACCGCTCCAGCCATTTGTTAATCCGTGCCAATGCCTGTCGCGATTCTTCCATTCCTTCGAAAGTGAAATTCAATGGTGCGCGATAATGGACGCGCAACAGCGCGTACCGCACTTCGCGGCCGCTGTATCCTTTGGCAATGACATCACGCAGAGTGTAAAAATTGCCGAGCGATTTCGACATCTTCTGGTTGTCGACCAGCAGGTGCGCGCAATGCATCCAGTAGCGTACAAATTTTTTGCCGGTCACGCCTTCGCTTTGCGCGATCTCCGCTTCGTGATGTGGAAAAATGTTATCGACGCCGCCGCAATGAATGTCGAGTTGATCGCCGAGTAATGTCGTCGCCATCGCGCTGCACTCGATGTGCCATCCGGGACGCCCACGCCCCCAGGGCGAATCCCACGCCACCTCACCGTCCGCCTCATCCCAAGCTTTCCAAAGCGCAAAGTCGCCGATGTTTTCTTTCTCGTACTCGTCGCTCCGGACACGCCCCGTCGGCCGCAATTCTTCCAAATTCAAATGCGCCAGCTTTCCATAATTGGGAAATTTGTTGATTCGAAAGTAAACCGATTTGTCTTCCGCCTGATAGGCAAGATCGCTTTTAATCAATTCCGCGATCATCTCGATCATACGCGCGAGATAGCGGGGTTCGGTTGCCCCCGGGTATTCATTCGCGGGTTTGATCCGCAGAGTCTCGAGGTCTTCAAAAAATCTCCGTTTGAATGGTTCGGTGAAATCGGTCAGCGAAATCTTCGCTTCCCGCGCTCCGCGAATGGTTTTGTCATCGACATCGGTGATGTTCATCACCCGATGCACTTTGAACCCGCGGGTTTCGAGATGTCGCTGCAGAAGGTCTTCGAAAATGTAGGCGCGAAAATTTCCAATGTGGGCGTTGCTGTAAACCGTCGGTCCGCAGGTGTAGATCGAGACGTTCGGCGGATCGCGCGGAGAGAATTCCTCCAGAGCGCGAGAATAAGTGTTGAAGAAACCGAGAGCCATCATTCCACCACCACGCTCGCCACCGCAATTGCGCTCATCCCTTCGCCACGCCCGATGGCCCCGAGTCCTTCGTTCGTTGTCGCCTTGATGCTAATCGCGTCCACTTGGGCGCCGAGCGCGGCGGCGATTTTTTTCTGTATGGCGGGAATGTGCGGCAAAATTTTCGGCGCTTCCGCCAGCAGAGTCGCATCAACATTAACAACCCTCGCATTCTTTTGCGCCGCGATGGTCGCGACGTGTCGCAAAATTTCGATGCTGCTGATCCCGCGGATCGCTTCGTCCGTGTTTGGAAAATGCTTTCCAATGTCGCCGGCGCCGAGTGCGCCGAGGACGGCGTCGGCGATGGCGTGGGAAAGGACGTCAGCATCGGAATGTCCTTCAAGTCCGCAGTGGTGCGAAATCTCGACGCCGCCGAGAATAAGTTTGCGCCCGCTGATGAGGCGATGCGCGTCGTAACCGATGCCGCAACGAAACGCACTCACAATTTCAAATCGATGACGCCGTTCGATGCGATGATGCTGTAACGTTCGGGCATGTCCATGCGCGGTTTCATTTCTACCGAACCACCGGCCGTTTCTACCAGTATCCAGCCGGCCGCTATATCCCACAGACTAATTCCCTGCTCGATGTAGGCGTCGAGACGGCCGCACGCGACATAGGCCATGTCGAGCGCGGCGCTGCCGAGCAGCCGGCATTTGCGCGCGCGATGCACCATCGTTTGCAGCAACGGAATACCGGCTTCGATAGTGACGCCTGTTTTCGACAGACCGACCGAAACGACCGCCTCCGCCAAATCCGCTCGCTCGCTCACGCGAAATTCGCGCCCATTCAATTTCGGTGCGGTTCCTTTCTGGCCGATCCAAAGTTCGTCACGGATCGGATCGTAAATTGTGCCGACGATGATTTCGGCTTTGCGGCGTAGCGCAATTGAAACGCAAAAGTGCGGGATACCGTAATAATAATTCACAGTTCCATCGAGCGGGTCGACCACCCATTGAAATTCACTCGCTTGATCGCCCACAATTCCTTCTTCGCCGTAAAGCGCATGCTGCGGAAAATCTTTGAGCAGTGATTGGGTGATCAATTCCTGGAGCCGCACGTCGATTTCGAGCTTGATGTCGTGCTTGGTGGTTTGATTCACCTGTTTCGGTTTCTCGAAATTCTGCCGCAACATTTCGCCGGCAGCGCGCGCCGCGTTCACAGCCGCATCGAGATAATGCTTCATCAGGAGATTAGCTCGCACAAAGAAGACAAAGTGCACAGCCGAAAACGACTTCAGTGTTCGGCCGTAAATTGGAGGGGCGAGCCTTGCGAGCCCGCCGGCGTCGCGGAGCTCCGCGCCTCCAGTAATGTGTCCCGAAAAAAAACGGGAGGAGAACGGAATTCTCCTCCCGGGTTGAAGTTTGGGTTATGGCTCCAAAAAGTTTTCGGAGCCGTGAAGCGCACTAATGCGTTAGTGCTTCTTTTTCTTCGCTGATTTTTTCTTGGCCGCTTTCCTTCTTTTTGCTGGCATCGACTATTCCCCCCCTTCAATCCGCAATTGCGGTGGGTCTGTGAAGAGTTTGTGCAACTTCACTGACGCTTTCATTCATCCTCAGAAATTTTTTGTCAAAACTTTTTTCGCGTTTGCGCAAATTTTTTTCACGAGCGTGCGCGCGATAATTTTCTTGGATGCGCGCGAAATTTTTTCGATTTCGCCGTTCCGCGAAAAAATCGTGACTGCATTTTCATCGCTTTCCATTCCGATCGTCGGATCGCTCACATCGTTCGCCACCATCATGTCGCAGTTCTTTGTAGCAAGTTTCGCGCGAGCATGCTCTTCGACGTCATTTGTTTCCGCCGCGAACCCAACGACAAAAAAATTTCGGGAACGCGGAAGTGATTTCAGAACGTCGCGCGTCGGGATCAGATCGAGCGAAAAATTTTCGTCGCATTTTTTGATTTTCGTTTTGGCCACCCGTGCCGGTTTGTAATCCGAAACCGCTGCGCCCATCACCAGCACATCACCATCGCGCACTGCCTCGTGCACGGCAGCGTACATTTCATCGCTTGTGATCACGTTCACCAGTTTCGCGCCGGCGGGCGGCGCAAGATGCACCGGTCCGGAAATCAAAACCACGTCGTGATCTGATTCGAGCGCGGCCGCGGCAATGGCGTAGCCCATTTTCCCCGACGACCGATTGCTCAAGAAACGAACCGGATCGATCGGCTCGCGCGTGGGCCCGGCCGTGACGACAAACTTCACGCGATCAATCGATCGTGCCGGTGCAGAAGAAATTCGGCGCGAAAAGCAATGTCTTCCACTTTCCAGAGTCGACCGATCCCTTCATAGCCGCAGGCGAGCATGCCTTCTTCAGGGCCAATGAATTCGACGTTACGCGATTTCAGCTTCTCCACATTTTCCTGCGTCATTGCGTTCTCCCACATTTTTCCGTTCATGGCTGGCGCGAGCAGAATTGGTGCGCGCGTGGCCAGCGCAATGGCGGTGAGTGGATGACCCGCCAGACCGTGCGCGATTTCGGCGATGACGTTCGCCGTGGCGGGCGCGATCAAAAGCAAATCAGCGTTATCAGCGAGCTCAATATGACCGGGGCGCCAATTTTCTTTTTCGTCGAAAAAACTCGTCATCACCGGATTCTTCGAAAGCGTTTGCAACGTTAGCGGGGTGACGAACTCCGTCGCGTCCGCAGTCATGACAACAAAGACGTTGTGATGCTGCTTAACGAGCAGACCTGCCAGTTCCGCCGATTTGTACGCCGCGATCGATCCGGTAACGCCAAGGACGACCGATTTTTGATTCCTAGTTTTGGATTTTGGATTGGCAGCCATCGTGAAGCCTGGGTTGGCAATATCTCGTCATCCCGAGCGAAGTCGAGAGATCCCGAAAAAGTTACTATTGATCTCACGCAACCGGAATCCCTCGGTCTTCGTCGTGCCCGTTCATTGCAAAATCAAGCGCCGGCTCAGGATTCGCTCCGCTCCCATGATTTGGCGAAATTTCTGGAGATCTTCCTCCATCGATTTGCTGATGATGGTGTAACGGTAATCGCGCCAGTGTTGCATCTCACGCGCGGCCGTTTTCAAACGCGATTCGATTTGTGCCGCCGTTTCAGTCCGGCGTTTGCTCAAACGCCGGCCCAATTCCTCGAGATTGGGCGGCATGATGAAAACGTCGGCCAGCGATTCGCGCACGAAAGAATCGCCACACTTGCGAATGGCGGCTGCGCCCTGGGTATCGATGTCGATCAATACGTCTACGCCCTTTTTCAGATTGTCGATCAACGGTTGTCGGAGCGTTCCGTAGTAATGTTCATGCACTTTGGCATGTTCAAGAAATTCGCCCGCTTTTACTCGCGCCAGAAAATCTGTTTCGGAAAGAAAGCGATAATCTTCGCCGTCGATCTCGCCGGTGCGGGGCGGTCGAGTAGTGCAGGAAACAGAGTAAACGAAATCGGGCGTTTGCCGAAGAGCATCACACAAGGTGGTTTTACCCGCGCCCGATGGCGCGGAGACGACGAACAAAATTCCGTAGCGTGAGAATTTGTTACTCAAGGTTTTGCACCTGCTCGCGAATCTTCTCCAGCTCGGTCTTGCACGCTACTACACGCTGCGCGATTTCGGCGTCATTCGCTTTCGCGCCCAGAGTGTTGAGTTCGCGGAAAATTTCCTGCACGATAAATTCCAGCGTCCGACCGACTGGTTCGTCTTTTTTGCGCAAATGATGTCCAAATTGCGCCAGGTGACTCTCAAGCCGCGTCAGTTCTTCCGAGATATCGGAGCGATCGGCGAAAAGAAAAACTTCCTTGGCCAGGCGTTCGTCATCCATGCCAACCACGAGACCTGTCTTTTCGATTCGGTCGGTCAGAGCCGTGCGAAATTTTTTTTTGACGGCGGGATGAAGAGCGCGGATTTCCTTGAGTAATTGCCGGATTGTCTGGGAGCGGCGAATCAAATCTTTGGCCAGATGTTTGCCTTCGCGCTCGCGCATTTTGATCAGGTCTCTTAGGGCGGATTCAAGAGCGCGCTTGAGTGCGGGCCAGGCGCGGTCGACCTCAATCACTTCCTCCGCTGGCCGCATCACTCCGGGCGCCTGCAAAATTGTATCGATCGTAATCTGACCGGGTGCGCCCAATTTTTTCTGCAACGCGCGCATCGCGTCGTGATAAGAACGCGCCAACTTCACATCGAGTGCCAGATGTCGAGCTCCGTCAGCGGTGGCATGATGCGTCACCAGAACGTTGGTGCGGCCGCGGGAAATGCGGGCGTTGATGGCCTGACGAATCCGCGTTTCGAGTTCGGTCAGATCACGTGGCAGATTGAGAACAATTTCGCTTTGTTTCCGATTCAGCGTGTTCAACTCCACGCTCAGTTTTACGCCGCCGCAATCCGCTTCTCCGCGGCCGTAGCCAGTCATACTGCGCATCGTGGTATTCTTTGCGCCATTCCTTGCGAAGTCGAGGAATCCCGCGATGAAATGTTAAAGGCCTCCCGTATCGACCGATCCGGCTGGCGCTCCGCTCAGGATGAGGACAAAAGATGCCTCGCCGCCATCGCGACGTCTTTATCGCCCCGGCCAGAGCAATTCATTACGATAATTTGATCGCCGGACATTTTCGGCGCGACCTTCGCGATGTGCGCGACGGCGTGCGCAGTTTCAAGCGCGGGAATAATTCCTTCCGTCTCCGATAGCAGTTTAAATCCGGCGAGGGCTTCATTGTCAGTTGCAAAATCGTATTCCACCCGGCCGATCTCGTGCAGATAACTGTGTTCGGGACCGACTGCAGCGTAATCGAGCCCCGCGGAAACGGAATGGGTCAGTTCGATTTGGCCATCTTCGTTCGCGAGCAGAAAAGTTTTGGTTCCCTGAAGAACTCCCAGCCTTCCTCCCTGGAATCGTGCCGCATGTTTGCCGGAGCGAATTCCTTCGCCGCCGGCTTCGACCCCGACCATGCGCACGTTCGCATCATTCAGAAACGGATGGAACAAACCGATGGCATTGCTGCCGCCGCCGACACAGGCGACAAGCAAATCGGGCAAGCGCTTTTCGCGTTCGAGAATCTGCGCTTTTGTTTCCTCGCCAATCACACGCTGAAAATCGCGCACCATCATGGGGTAGGGATGGGATCCCAGCGCGCTGCCTAATATATAATGGGTGGTGCGAACATTTGTGACCCAGTCGCGCATTGCTTCGCTGATGGCTTCCTTCAGGGTGGCTTGTCCAGCGCTGACGGTGACGACTTTCGCGCCCAGGAATTGCATCCGCGCGACGTTGAGAGCCTGCCGTTCCATATCGACCGCGCCCATGTAAATGATGCATTCGCAGCCAAACCGCGCGGCCACGGTGGCAGTAGCGACACCATGCTGTCCCGCGCCGGTCTCGGCGATGATACGGTGCTTGCCCATCCGCTGCGCGAGCAGGATTTGGCCGAGCGCATTGTTGATTTTATGCGCGCCGGTATGGAGCAGGTCTTCGCGCTTCAGGTAAATTTTCGTGCCGCCGAGTTTCTTGGTGAGTCGTTCGGCAAAATAAAGTGGTGTGGGACGGCCCGCGAAATCGCGTAGCAACTGCGCGAGTTGGTTTTGAAAATGCGGATCGCCTTTGGCGCGCTCGTATTCGGCCGCGAGTTCGTGCAACGCCGTCATCAGCGTTTCCGGGACGAACATTCCGCCGTAAACGCCGAAGTGACCGTGCGCATCGGGCAACGTTTCGATCATGCGAGGGAAAGTAGGGTGCCGAGAAAAGCGAGGCAAAGATTTTGTGATAATTGAAAAGCGCCGCCTGCGCCCTTATGCACGCAAGTGAACCATTGGCAGCGGGAACTGGTCGCGACAATCATCTTTGTCATCACTTATGTCCTGATCAGCGGGCGCCAGCTTAAGATCCTGCCGCTAAATCGTCCGGCTGCGGCATTGCTTGGCGCGGTATTGATGGTTTCGACCGGAGTGGTGACGCCGGAACGCGCCTATCGCGCGGTGAACTACGACACCATCGTCCTGTTACTCGCGATGATGCTCATCGCCGCCTATCTTTACCTCGCGCATTTCTTTGAATGGGCGGCGGACGCGGTATTGCAGTTTGCGCACACGCCTGCACGATTGCTGTTCTATGTCGCGCTGACGTCGGGAATTCTTTCCGCCTTGCTCGTCAATGACACGATTTGCGTGATGTTGACCCCGCTTCTTATCGCGGTGATTCGGCGCGGAAAATTGCCGATGCTGCCGTATCTGATCGCGCTCGCGACCAGTGCGAATATCGGGAGCGTTGCCACGCTCGTAGGCAATCCGCAAAACATGATCATCGGACATTTCTCTCACATTTCCTTTGCGCAATTTTCACGGTCGCTCGCGCCGGCCGCGATTCTCGGGCTCGGCCTCAATTTCATGCTCTTGTGGATTGGCTTTCGAAAGACTTTAGGCGAAGCCGTGATGGTGCGAGAGGCACGCTCGAGCAGCGGGCTTGACCGCAATTTGTTCATCTTGGTCTCCGTCGTTTTTATACTGATCTTCGCGGCCTTTGTTGCCGGATTGAATCTGGCTTGGACGGCCCTGGCGGGCGCGGCCGTGGTGATGGTGCTGGCAAGGCGTGATACCCATGAGGTGCTCAA
>QHPU01000123.1 GCA_003219175.1 Verrucomicrobiota bacterium
TGAAATGAAACGCTGCACAATGGGTTCCACGGCGCGACCTATGATTGAATTCACTGGTCCGCACATTCCGGCGTCACAAAGAAAAGCTGTCCCGCCGGGGAAAATCTGTTCATCCGCCGTCTGCACGTGGGTGTGGGTACCGAGGACAGCCGAAACTTCGCCGTCCAAAAAACGGCCGAGCGCAATCTTCTCGCTTGTGGTTTCGCCATGAACATCAACCACGATGACAGAAGTTTCGGTCCGCATTTTCTCAACCGCCGCCTGCATGATGCGGAACGGATTCTCCAAAATCGGGAGCATGAACGTGCGGCATTGCACGTTGATCACACCTACCTTGCCCTTGGCGGTTTCCAATACGATCGAGCCCTGGCCCGGAGCCCCTTCCGGGTAATTGATTGGGCGCAGCAAACGCGGTTCGGTTTCGATAAAAGCAGAAATCTCCTTCTGGTCCCAAATGTGATCCCCCATGGTAATAACGGAAACACCCGAACGGAGCAGATCGATCGTGATTTTTCCGGTAATGCCGCGACCGCCGGCGGCGTTCTCGCCGTTTACGATAATAAAATCGAGTCCGTATTTCTCTTTCAGCTCTGGCAGCCGTGAAATCACGGCGCTGCGGCCGGGTTCGCCAACGATATCGCCCAAGAAAAGAATCGTTAGCATTCGTCGATCATCGTGATTAATGAACGCGAAGTCCAGATGCTCCGTCGCTTTCTTCTTCTTTTTGGGCTGCTCCAGGCGACCGAGCTGCTGGCGGCGGACATTAGCCCGGTGGGGGATAAGCCTCACTGGCCGACGCTCGAGCGCTATCAGGAGACGATGACTCGGGACGATTTCACGCGCTTGCTGCAAAATGTTTATGCTACTCGCGGCTATGATGACCTTGCTCAAATTGGCGTTGATTCCGCGCGGATCGTGGAGGACGCCGCCGCGCAGACGTCTTTCACTTTGCGTTTTGCGAAGGAAACTCCGCGCAAGCTTCCGGCTCACTACTGGCGGCGCATCGATAAGCTCGGCCGCGCTTCCAGCAAGCGGCCGCTGCGTGGTCTGAATGTCGCGCTCGATCCCGGCCACCTCGGCGGACATTGGGCGAAAATGGAAGAACGATGGTTTGAGGTCGGCGATCAGCCGCCGGTAGAGGAAGGCGAGTTGACCTGGCGCGTGGCAAGAATTCTGGCACCAAAACTACGGGCACTCGGTGCCGAAGTTTCCTTCGTCCGGCAGCACGATCGTCCGACAACGCCGCTGCGGCCGGATGACTTTCGTGAAATTGCCAGGGAAGTGCTGGCCAAGACTGGAGTGACCGAGCCGTGCGCAGATTATGAAGCCGACGACGCTGATAAGGAGAAGTCGGTGCGCTGGCAAAGCGAGCTGTTATTTTATCGGCAAAGTGAAATTCGTTATCGGGCGAAGAAAGTGAACATGAAACTGCAGCCTGACCTCGTCTTGTGCCTGCATTTCAACGCCGAAGGCTGGGGTGATCCCAAAAATCCAATTTTGATTGATCGCAATCATTTTCATGTGCTGATCAACGGGTCGTATTTGCCGGACGAGATCGTGCACGACGACGTGCGCTACGAAATGGTGCGACGCGTACTTAGTCGCGTTTACGAAGAAGAATTGCCGCTGGCCGATGCAATGGCGACGACGTTTGCTCAAGAAACCGGGTTGCCGCCTTACGAATACACTACCGACACCGTCGCAAAAATTGGCACAAGCAGCTACGTCTATGCGCGTAATCTTCTGGCCACCCGCGTTTTTCGCTGCCCGGTGATTTATTTCGAGCCTTACGTCATGAACAGCACCGAAGGTTTCGCGCGAATCGAAGCGGGCGACTACGATGGCACTCGCGACTTCAACGGGGTGCAGCGGAAAAGTATCTTTCGCGAATACGCCCAGGCCGTCGCGGATGGGTTGGCGGATTATTGCCGAACGGTGCGCGTGAAATAATTGCTCTTTAGCGGCGGTCTATGATCGCCGGAACGTGGAAAACTCGGCGCTCATAGAGCGTTGCTACAGGTTATCAATCGCGTCCCGGATATCATCCATCGTCACGTCGCTGGAAACGCGCGCTTCACCGATTTTCGGCGTAACCACAAATCGAATTTTGCCGGCGAGAAATTTCTTATCGTGCGCAATCGCGTCGATGATTTTCTCGCAATCGACCTCAGCCGGCAGCTGCGTCGGCAAGCTGAATTTCTTGAGCAGAGCGACTACCTCGTCCCGTTGTTTTGTGGAAAACCCGGCGCGCTTAATCGAAATGGCACAGGCCGCAACCATTCCAATATTGACGCAATCGCCGTGCGAAATCTTAAAGTCTGTAGCGCGCTCGATTCCGTGCCCGACGGTGTGACCAAAATTCAGTAACGCGCGTTCACCGGACGTTTCTCGATCGTCCACTGACACAATCCGGGCCTTGATCACAATGTTGCGCCGGATCAACTCAACGAGTTCGTCACCGGATCTGTGGATTGGTCCTCGGGATGACGAAAGATCATGGAACATGTCGGCGTCACGAATGATCGCGTGCTTGATGATTTCTGCATAACCCTGACGCCATTCCTGCGGCGGGAGCGTTTCGAGAGCGTCGACGTCGCAGATGATCAGCGCCGGATGATAAATTACGCCGACCAGGTTTTTCCCGGGCTCCAGATTGACTCCGGTTTTTCCACCAATCGAACTGTCGACCATCGCGAGCAGCGTCGTGGGAATCTGAATGTACGGAATGCCGCGCTGGAAAACGGCAGCAACAAATCCCGAAATGTCGCCGACCACGCCGCCGCCCAATCCAACGACAAACGAACTGCGATCGAAGCCTGCCTTGCTCATCTCATCGCAAATTCTCTCCACCTGGGTGAGCGACTTCGATTTTTCGCCGGCTGGAATGGTGATCAGTTGCGGTGAAAAATTCTGCGAAGCAAAAGCTTCGCAAACCCGATCGCCGAAAAACCGCGCAGAATTTTGATCCGCGATGATCGTGCAACGGTTACGGTCGATAACATTCCGCGCGATCTCGCCCGCTTTTGCAATCAGTCCACGGCCGACGAACGCCGGATACCGAAAACCATTCCCGGAAATCTCGATGACGTCGGAGTTCACTTGACAAACAACCGCTCTATTTCATCTAACAGTGCCATGGCTGATCCTTTCGAGCCGACTTCACCACCGCCGGCGCCGGAACCGGTACCACCAGCTCCGCCTGAAACTCCGGCGCACGTCGACAACCCAACTACGCAGTCGACCGGGCTGCCGTCCAACATTGCCGCCGCGCTGGCCTGTATTCCACTGGTAGGTGGCCTCATTTTTTGGTTCCTGGAAAAACACGACAATTACGTGCGCTTTTACGCAATGCAGTCGATCATCTTTGGAGCTGCATGGCTCTTATTTAACATCATCTCACGAGTGGTTTTCGATATTTTTGGTTCTATCCCGGCGCTGGGGGCGGTATTGGTTTTCCTCTGGGCCATCATTCAAGCGCTCGTCCATCTGGGTTTTCTCGTCATCATGGTGATCGCGATGATCAAGGCATTTTCGGGGTCACGCTGGGACATTCCCTACGTCGGGCCTA
>QHPU01000124.1 GCA_003219175.1 Verrucomicrobiota bacterium
GACCTTGACCATTGGAGGTTGTGCCAATGCGCATCGACGTCATTACGCTTTTCCCGGAAATCTGCCGAGCGCCGCTGAACGAAAGCATGATGAAACGCGCGCAGGAGAAGAGCGCGCTCGAGCTACGGATTCACAATCTTCGTGATTGGACGAACGATAAGCATCATGTGGTGGACGATGCGCCTTTCGGTGGAGGGCAGGGGATGGTGATGAAACCGGAACCGATTTTTGCGGCGGTGGAAGATCTCCGCGGCAAGATCAGAAAAACATCGAACACTGAACATCGAACATCGAACGCCCAACAATCGAGAATCGAGAATCAAGAATCGAAAGTTATTTTGATGTCGCCCACCGGGCGCCGTTTTGATCAATCCTTTGCGAGAGAGCTTTCACGCGAATCGCATCTCATCGTCATCTGCGGTCATTACGAAGGCGTCGATCATCGAGTGGTTGAACATTTGATCGATGAGGAAATATCCATCGGCGATTATGTGCTGACGAACGGTGCAATCGCAGCGGTGGTTCTCGTCGATGCGATTGTGCGATTGCTCCCAGGCGTTCTCGGTGACCAACAATCGGCGATCGACGATAGTTTCCGCGAAGGCTTGCTGGAAGCGCCGCAATACACGCGCCCGGCGGAATTTCGCGTTTGGAAAGTTCCGGAAATCTTGCTGAGCGGAAATCATGCTCAGATTGCAGCGTGGAGAAAAGAGCAAGCGAAAAAACGCACCCGGGAGAATCGACCGGACTTGCTGCGCGAATAGTTTTCCGTCATCCCGAGCGAAGTCGAGGGATCCCGGTGCGCAAGCTTTAAGATAACTTCATTGGGATCCCTCGGTCCGAGCCGGACTGGCGTTTTCGCTCGGGATGACGTGCGTTCTTATTCGCGCACTTTGCCTAAAATCACGCAGGCATTGATTCCGCCAAAGCCGAACGAATTGCTCATGACATAGTTCAAGTCTGCGGCCCGACCTTGATTTGGCACGACATCGAGGTCGCATGACGGATCGGGGTTCTGATAGTTAATCGTCGGTGGAATCCATTGCCGATTCAGCGCCAACGCGCAGAGGGCGGCTTCAATCGCGCCAGTCGCGCCCAACGGATGGGCATAGTATCCTTTTGTGCCGCTCACCGGAATCCTTTTCGCCCGTTCGTCGAAAACCTCCTTGATCGACATGGTTTCGGTATTGTCGTTTAGCTGCGTCGAACTCGCGTGGGCATTGATGTAGTCGATCTGCCCGCGCTCGACTTGTGCGTCCGCCAGGGCTTCGTGCATGGCGCGAATGCACGATTCGCCATCAGGCAAGGGCGAAGTCATGTGGAAAGCGTCATTGTTCAGGCTGTAGCCGAGCACTTCCGCATAAATGCGAGCACCACGGGCTCGTGCATGTTCGAGTTCTTCGATAATCAGCGATGCGGCGCCTTCTCCCATGACGAAGCCATCACGCAGACGATCGAATGGCCGGCACGCCAGAGCGGGGTCACCAGCCCAGCGGCTCATGGTCTTAATAAGATCGAAAGCGCCAAAGGAAAGCGTGGCCAGCGCCGCTTCCGCTCCACCCGCTACGATGACATCGGCGAAATCGTCGCGGACGTAGCGCAAGGCTTCACCGACTGAGACGGTACCGCTGGCGCAACTGTTTGAATTAGTGGTGCCAACCCCGCGAAATCCAAACTCAATCGCGATGTTGGAGTGAGCGGAGCCGCCGAAGACCTGAAGGGCCAGGGTTGGATTTACTCCACGCGTTCCTTTTTTTAGAAAGCGGATGTGTTGATCTTCAGCCTGGCAAACTCCGCCCAGCGCAGTCCCGAAGCTAACGCCGAACCGATGCTGTGGCTGCTCTCGCGAATAAGTGAGGCCAGCATCATCCAGTGCCAGTTTAGCCGAGGCAACGGAAAACTGCGCATAGCGGTCGAGGCGCTTCAATCGATGCGGCGGAAAAAATTCTCCCGGACTCCAACCGGAAATTTCGCCACCGCAATGGGCATTGAACATCGAAGTATCGAAAGTGGAGATGCGCGTGATTCCACTCTTCTCAGCGAGAATACCTTTCCAAAAATTCTCGATGCCCGTCCCGATGCAAGTGATCGGGCCGATTCCGGTGATGACTGCGCGCCTTCTCTTCATGCGGCGCGCTGCTTTTCCTTGTTTTCCAGATACACTTTCATGCATTGAAGCGTACGATTGGCGACGTGATGAATAAAAAAATCGCCGATGATGGGTTCCGCGAGCGGCGCGAGCGCAGGCACTCGAAAATTCAGATCATGGGCGATTTCTACGAGTACACCAGCGGGAGTCTCTTTAAAGGTCCAGACGACCAACATGCCTTTAGTGAACGCCTTGAGGTGATGAAAACGCACTTCAATTTTTTGCCGATCGATAATTTGCTCGGACATCCATGAAATCGGAACGCCGGAACGGGTCGCGGCCATGATGACAACGTTGCGGTCGGGGCCGCGCTCGAGATATTTGATGTAACGGTAGTGCGGTAAAATTTTTGGCCAGAGCTCAAGGTTTCCTGCGGTCTCGAAGATTTCGGCCCGCGATGCGTGCATAATGATTGAATTCGTTTTGTGCATCGCGGTTGCGTTGATACTTCTTGAAACGATAAACTTGGCCAGATTACTGACAACATGGCGTTGGAAATGCGAACGAAATGCGAACGATGCGGCAGCGAGCTGTCAATGGGTGGTGAAGCTTACATCTGTTCCTACGAATGCACCTTTTGCAAAAATTGTTCGAACGAAATGAAAAGCCTATGTCCGAATTGCGGAGGGGAACTGATGCGTCGGCCGCGGCGGAAAGTCGGAGAAGGATAATCGAAGTGCATGAATCCGCAGGGATTCGAACCCTGCGGATCTTTGCATGGCTCTGTGCGCCGGCCTATTCGCCGTTGATCCCCATCCTAGGCTCCGCGTCGAGCCGCATCTGCTTCTTGGGCCAGTTGGTGCAGGAACGCAAAGAACGCGGGCGATTGGCCGATGAAAAGCCCCATGTCAGTCAAGAACTTGACCACGCCCATGGCAATCCCATTTGTCTTGGTAGGCCGAATGATCGAACATCTGGGAAGCGTCCGACTGAGGAATGGGCATGGCTCAGGCATGATCAGGTTGGTCTGAAAGTTTTGTGTATCAAACGGCGGAGCATTAAGATCTGGAAACGTCAGGCCATTAGTGGGGTCGGTCAGAGGAGGCGCATTGCCGGCCTTATCATGCCAGGTTTGGAAATGCATTGTCTCAGTCGGGCCGATGCTGATCAGAATGCGGAGCACCTCCACACTGGTGGCCCGTTGCGCCATTGAAGGGTAGAGGCTGTTTCCACCTTGTTCGATCGTCGGAAAGTGGAATGCCGCCGTATTAGCGATTGCCTGAAGGTGTTTCTGCGGCTGCAGATCGGCGTCAGTCCGAGGGATTGCCGTAAACTGCCCCTTGTGCAAGTCCGGGACTGCCTGGGGAAACACGAAATTGGGATCAAGGTCCGGATTATGGTCACGGCTGCGGTAGCGCGTATACCAGCTAGTGTCGAGCGTAAGCTGCATAAGATTTGTTAGCCGGGGCTTTCCGCTGGAGCCGGTCGC
>QHPU01000018.1 GCA_003219175.1 Verrucomicrobiota bacterium
TGGTCGTGGCCGCACCGATCGGCTTATTCTTTGGCCGGTGTGCGAATTTCATTAACGGCGAACTCTACGGACGGCCGACCAATGTTTCGTGGGCGATGCAGTTCCCAAAAGAACTTTTCGAAAATTCGCTCGAAAGGGAGCGAGCGATTGCGGCTGCACAGAAAATTGACCCTGGCCTGGTTGATCCCGACACAATCATCCAGGCCGCGCGTCATAATTCGCAGGTAAACGACGTGCTCCAGGATATCCTGACACCGCGTCACCCCTCGCAACTTTACGAAGGGTTTTTTGAAGGATTAGTTCTTTTCGCGATCCTCTGGTTCGTCCGAACGCGAATGCGCCAACCAAATGGCATCCACACCGGATTATTTTTTATTTTCTACGGGATCTTTCGGATCGTGTGCGAAAATTTTCGCGAACCGGACGCGCCACTGGTCGGCGCCTTCACCCGTGGACAATTCTTTTCCTTTTTTCTGCTTGCGATCGGAATTGCATTTGTTGTGGTCGCAAAATCACGGCCGACCTTTCCAAAAAGAATGCCGAATGACCAATGACGAAGCTCGAAGAAATCCGGAATGCCCAAGTGACGAATACTTCCGAAGAAACGGTTTTCTTCATTCTGATTTAGTCATTCCTTCGTCACTTACCGCAAGTCTTACTTTCGTTTTTTGAGAATCGGCATTAATAGTCTGCCCGGGTGAAGCAGAGATGTTCGTGTTAGCAACTGGCGGTTTGCTTTTCGCTTTCGAACACGCAACCATTGCCGGCAAAATCGTTCTCCTCACTCTCGCGATCGGCTCGATTTTCAGCTGGTCGGTCATGGTCACAAAAATGCGCGTAATCCGGTTCGCGCGAAAACAGACACTGCGGTTTCGGGAAGCATTTCGGCAGGACCGGCAGCCGTTGCGTTTGTACGAACGCAACGCACGCTTTACCGGCGCTCCCATTTTCAACGTCTATCGGGCCGGCTGCGAGGAACTCGCGTTCCATTTGCTCGGCTCCGCTGAAGTGGACGAAACGTTTCGCGCCCGTCTCGGTAGCGCCGACAAAATTTCGCCGGCGCAGATGAACGCGGTGCGCGCGGCGATGGAGCGAGCTGTTGGGGAAACCGCGCTCGAACTCGAATCGCAAATGATCCTGCTTGCGACGGCGGTCAGCGGTGCGCCGTTTCTCGGACTGCTCGGAACGGTCTGGGGTGTGATGGACACGTTCACCGACGTGGCCGTGGCAGGCTCGCCCAACCTGACGACGATGGCGCCGGGCGTTTCGGGCGCGCTCATTACCACCGTCACTGCTCTCTGTGTCGCGATTCCGGCAATGTTCGGTTACAATTTTTTGGTCACGAGCATTCGCGGGATGATCGTGCAGATGGATAATTTCGCCGCTGAACTCGCCTCCGAGTTCGAGCACAAATACGTCGAGCACAATTCCCGCGTAGCGGAGCTGGTGCGATGAAGCGCTACTCCAACCGCACCAATTTTTCGACCCTGAGCGAAATCAACGTCACGCCGTTGCTCGATCTCGCCTTCGTGCTCCTGATTATTTTTATGATCACCACACCGCTGCTCGAAAACAGCATGAACCTTGTCATTCCTTCGAGCAGCGCGGCGAATCCGCCCGTAAGCAAGACGCAGGTCCAGACGATTTCGATCGATCGCGACGAAACGATCAGGATCAACGATGAAATCGTGGATGCCGAGTCTTTAAGCACACGATTGTTGGAGCTGAAACGGACCAACCCTGAGATTGCCATCGTCATCCGGCCTGATCGCGAGCTGCCGGTGCAGAAATTGGTAACGCTGATGGATTCGTTGCAGCGCGCCCAGATCACGAAGGTCGGCATCGCAACCAAAGCCGAAGCGAAGTAGAAATGCACCGCGACACACGTTTCTGGCGGAACGTCGCCCTGATCACCCTCGTTCACGTTGTGGCTTTAATCGCGCTCTTGCGCTGGGCTGGTGCATCGAAAATTGAGAGTGCCCAGGAGATTAAGCGAGATTCAACTTCCGACCGCTACTCCTCATCCGACTCCGTCGGCCAGCGCGACCCCAAAGCCGTCGCCAAAAGCTTCGCCCAAACCCAGTTTGAAGAAAAAGACACCGCCGAAACCGACTCCCTCGCGGGAGAAAAAGAAATCTAAGCTTCAGACGACACCTACAAAAGAGAAGGAAACCACCAAAGAGTTAGCGGCGAAAAAAGAAAAAAAATCTGAAAAGAAATCGGGCGAAACAACTGCAAAAAATGGAGGCGCCGCTGGTGGCAGGGCGCAGGCGAACGGCAGCTTCACTTCAGCAAACGCCGGTTGGTACGGCAACATGTTGCACGACCGTTTTTATCGAGAATGGGCACAGCCGACTACGGTGGTTGCGAGCGGTGCAAAGCTTTCTGCCCTGGCAAGAATCCGAATCGAAAAAGATGGCCGCATTTCCGATTTCAAAATTGTGCGGACCTCTGGGAGCGTCGTAGTCGATGAATCAGTCGAAGCAGTTGGGAAAAAAGTCACGCGGGTGGATGCTCTTCCGACTGGAATTGGAAACGGCGGGCACTACGACGTGAACATCAATTTCGCGCTGAATTCGCAATAGAGGGTAGAGCGCGCATTTTGCGGAGCACAGATTACAACAGCGCAATCGCCCAGCCCTCGCGGTGCGCCACCTGATCCATGGTACATTGCCTGGGCGCTTTGTCTTTCCGCCATCTAACGATTCTTGTGCCGTGGCGAAAACGGTCGGCCGTGAAATGATCGTACGTTACTTCGACCACATTTTTTGGATCGACCGGTTCCCATTCCCCACTCCTCTCTGTGCTCCACCGACTCGGACCGCCTGGAGCATTGCCGGTGAAACCCGGCGGTTTACGCAACGCTTCAAATTTCTTTGTCAATGCGCGCTTGTCGGTCGTCTTGAAGGCAGAAGTAAATCCGACGTGATGCAACAAGCCGGCATCGTCATAAAGACCCAGCAGGAGTGATCCGATTAATTTTGATGCGCTGGCGTAACGGAATCCACCGACCACGCAATCGGCCGTCCGGATATTTTTTACTTTTACCATCTCAGTGCGTTCACCCGAGGAGTAAGCGGCATCAAGACGTTTGCCGATAATGCCATCAAGGTTGCCACCAACTTTCTCGAACCATTTTTTTGCCTGAGCCAGCGACCTTGTCGCAGGTGAAAGTTTGATCGCGCGAGCTGATTTTAGATTTTTGGCGGTGAACCTCTCCAACGCGACCCGACGTTCCCGCAACGGAACTTTGAGGAGCGATTTGCCTGTCTCGCTTTCTAGTAAATCAAAAATGATGAATGTGGCTGGATGCGCTGCCGCCAATTTCTGGACCCGACTGGCGGCGGGATGAAGCCGTAGTTGCAGTTCGTCAAAGGAAAATCGGCCGCCCACATCGATGACGAGCTCGCCATCGAGAACAAATCTTTTTGCGGGCAACTGCAATAATGCGGCTTCGGTGTCTGGAAAATAACGCGCCAGTGGCTGTCCGGATTTTGATTGCAGATAGACTTCCTTTTCCCGGCGAAAGGCGAGGCAACGAAAGCCGTCAAATTTTGGTTCGTACTGCCAGCCATCGCCGGTCGGAATTGCATCGACCGAGCACGCCTCCATTGGCGGAAGCGGCGGCTTGATTAAAGGTGTCATTCTGAGCGGAGCCGAAGCTGCAACCTAGACGACGAAGTCGGCGAGGCCAGGCTTTCCATCCGTTACCTTAAAGTTTTCGCAACGGGAGTCCGAGCCGGACTGGCGTTTCTCGACTACGCTCGGGATGACGACACATATCGTCGCGGCGCTAGTTTCGGTGGTCGTTTGCCGCTGCGCACAGCGCCGATCACCGAAATATAAGGCAGTTCGGTTTTATCGACCGCACAACGCAAGAGCAATCCACCACGACTCATGTCCCCGCGCCCAACAAAATCGGCAGGGAAAAGCAAACGATGCTGAAAATTCTCGAGCAAAACGTCGACGTATTTGCCGGTAGCGATGCTGCCCAGCAAAACAACTTCGCATTCGGCACTCAATTTTCTTGCCAGCCGACGGGCGTCGCGCGCCAGCGGTTCGCGGTAGCGCGGGTCGCCTTCATAAATATCGACTCCAGCGAATTCGTGTAGATCACGCAGACTTATTTTCGTGGCGGCATCAACCAAGCCACGTGTTGGGGTAATGACCTGGACGCCGGAAATTCCGTTGGTGGTGCGGGCAAAGGCATTCGCGTAGGCAAGTTTGCCGCGAAAATAAAGTCCGCTTAGAAAGGCGAAGACCTCACCGAGGGTCGCGCGCTCGCGGCTGCGCAACCGCCGGGCCAGATCGAATTTCGCACGTTCGCTTAAAATCATGCGGGCGCGCTCACCACCAGCATAGGCTGGCGAAAGCAAAAAAACGCGATTTCGAAACGCGGTCCTCATTGCAGTCCATCAAAAAGATGCGCGATGCGCGCGTCCGTCAACCGCGCTTTGGTTGCGACTACCCCATCCAATTCTAAATTATAACATGGCGGACGATAGACATAGCACTGCGCTCGATTTCTTACTCGCACCGGAAACACCGGAGCGCAGCGGCTTGCCGGGATCATCGACCAGGGCTCAAAGCGATATCGCTTTGCTGGACGAATATTCGCGCACCGTTGTCAGCGCGGTCGACCGAGTCGCGCCTTCGGTGGTGAAGATTGAATCGCGCGCAGAGCGAATGCGCGGCGGAAGCGGTTCGGGATTCATCATTGCGCCAGATGGTTTTATTCTGACCAATAGCCACGTCGTGCATGGTACACGCGAAATCGTGGTCAACGTTTCCGATGGTCGGGAATTTCCCGCTCAATTGGTCGGCGACGATCCGGACACTGATCTTGCGGTTATTCGCATCGCTACGCCGCAGCTTTCGCATGTCCGGCTGGCCGACTCGGAAAGTTTGCGTGTCGGTCAAATTGCGATCGCGATCGGTAATCCGCTTGGGTTTCAGGCAAGTGTCACCGCGGGCGTGATCAGTGCGCTCGGCCGCTCCATGCACGCACAGTCGGGCCGCTTAATCGACAACATTATCCAAACCGACGCGGCGTTGAATCCGGGAAACTCCGGAGGACCGCTCGCGAATTCCGCCGGCGAAGTGATTGGCGTGAACACCGCAATGATTCGGCCGGCGCAGGGAATCTGTTTCGCGATCGCGAGCAGCACCGCGAAATTTGTGGCCGCGTGGTTGATCAAGGAGGGACGCATTCGACGTGGCTATATCGGGGTCGCAGGCCAGACGGCGCCGCTGCATCGGCGCGTCGCGCGATTCTATCATCTGGCAAGCGACACAGGCGTGCTGGTTGTTTCCATCGACAAGGGAAGTCCGGCTGACCATGCTCGGATCCGGCCGAATGATGTGATTGTCGCATTTAACGACGAAGCGATTGCAAGCGTGCACGATTTGCACAAAAAGCTTGTTGGCGATCAGATCGGCAAGCCCTGCAAGCTCACCCTTCTCCGACACACCGAGCAGCTAACGATTTACGTGACGCCCGCGGAAATGCCGGCATTAGTGTCGCGCTAATTTCGACTGATGGGGCTCTGCCGTGGCTCGACGGAGTCTCGCCCTACCAACGCGTGTTGCCGAAATTTCATGGGCAGGGCGACCCTCCGCGGAGTCACAAATGGAAATACCCCCGGCAAACTTGTTTTTCGCTTGCGGCTGACGCACGCTCGACCTTGTGAAGATTCTCGTCGTCGGCAGTGGCGGTCGCGAACACGCACTGGCATGGAAACTGGCGGAATCGCCCGAGGTAGATCGCATTTTCTGCGCACCTGGAAACGCCGGCACTGAGGAAATTGGCGAGAACGTTTCGATCCCGGCGACTGAGCTGTCGAAGCTGGTGCGTTTCGCGAAAGAGAACCGAATTGGTCTCACGGTAATCGGTCCTGATGACGCGCTCGCCGGCGGGATTGTGGACCTATTCGAAGCGGAAGGTTTGCGCATTTTCGGTCCCAACCAGAAAGCGGCGCAATTGGAAGCATCGAAGATTTTCGCCAAGGAATTGATGAGCGCGGAAAAAATTCCGACGGCGGAGGCGCGCACATTTTCGTCGAGCAAGGAGGCGTTGGATTATTGCAGCGAAGTCATGCCCCCGGTGGTGATCAAGGCGGACGGGCTGGCGCTGGGTAAAGGAGTGATCATCGCGCACGCTCGGGAGAATGCGCGGCAGGTGGTTCGATCGATGATGGAAGAGCACGTTTTCGGCGAAGCCGGCCGGCGTATTATTATCGAGGAATGTTTGCGCGGAAGTGAATGTTCCGTTCACGCATTGGTCAGCGGAGAAGCTTTTCGCATGCTCGCGACTGCGCGTGACCACAAGCGTGCACTCGATGGCGACGAAGGTCCGAACACGGGCGGCATGGGTGCAGTTAGTCCGGCCGACAATTGGAATACGGAACGGGAACGCGAATTCGACGATTCGATCATGCAACCATTACTGCACGGCCTAACGAGAAGTGGACTCATGTTCCGGGGTCTGCTTTTCCCCGGCTTGATGGTCACAAGCAGCGGATTGCGCGTGCTGGAATTTAACTGCCGCTTCGGCGATCCCGAAACGCAAGCCATTTTGCCGCGACTAAAATCAGATCTGGTCTCCTTATTGATGGCAACGATCGAAGGCCGGCTCGAAGACGCTACCATTGAATTCGATTCGCGGACGGCCGTCACCGTCATTCTTGCCTCCGGCGGCTATCCCAGAAAATACGACGCGGGAAAACCGATCGAAGGCCTGGAGAATGCCGCCAGTTTGCCGGAAGTGCGGATTTTTCACGCCGGAACGAAACGACAGGACGGAAAGATCGTGACCTCGGGCGGTCGCGTCCTCGCGATCACAGCCCTCGGTGAATCAGTTACTGAAGCGCGCGAACGCGCGTATGCTGCGATCAGGCAGATTCATTTCGAAGGCTGTCATTTCCGCCGCGATATTGCCCTACGCCTTGCCCATGCATAGACTCTGCGCCCGTGGGGATTGGAAGATAGGCTTTAGCCTGTGCGCCCGGCCCCGAATGCTTTCGGGGCTGAAGAAACAGGCTCGAAAGGCAGTTTTGGCGCACAGACTGGAAGTCTATGTTCCGCCCGAATGCGGATGAAAATAGGAATAATCGTAGCGGGTACTCTGATCGGCAGCATTGCCTCAGGAATTTCTGCGCAAACACCAAGTCCATCGGCCGGTCCGAGCGTCTCGGCTGAGCCAAAAGTTACGGTCGATTCCCTCGCCCCCGCGGAAATGGAAGAAACAATTCGCACCCTGAAATCGAATTTCGTCGATCCGAACGCGCTCAAGGACCAGGAAATCGATCGTGCGACTCTACAAGGTTTGCTAACGCGTTTGCATGGGGGCGCTATGTTGTTGCCCGGCAAAGCAACAAACGCAGAATCACCGGTGCCCTTTTACAGTGAAGTGCTGGGAAATCACATCGGTTACGTGCGAATCGGATCGCTTAGCCCTGACAATTTGGGCGCGCTGGACAAGGCATTGTCGGATTTCGCGGCGAAAAAAATCGATGCCATGGTGATCGATTTGCGCGCAACAAGTTCGAACGATTTCAATCTTGCCGCGGAAATGGCAAAACGTTTTGTGGCAAAGGGCAAAAATCTTTGGACACTGCGCAAAAGTGTGGCGCATCAGGACCGCACCTTCGCCAATGATCGCGATCCGGTTTTTCAGGGAACGACAATGGTGCTGCTGGACGGCGAGACTTCGGGACCCGCAGAAGCGATGGCGGCAGCGTTGAAAGTGCACGATCAGGTATTGCTAATCGGACAGCCCAGTGCCGGCCGAGCGGTCGAGTATTCGGATTTTCCGCTGACGAGCGGTAAAGTACTTCGCGTGGCGGTTGCAGAGGTGATCGGCCCCAATGGGCTATCGCTTTTCCCAGATGGAGTGAAACCCGACCTGCCGGTGGAGTTGTCGCTTGCACAAAAACATCAAATCTTCTCGCAGAGCGCACAGCGCGGACTAACGAATTTTGTATTCGAAGCCGAGCGCCCACATTTCAATGAAGCGGCCCTTATCGCCGGGACTAATCCCGAGATCGAAATTCGCCAGCAGCGGCGCGGTCCGGAAGATAGCCTGCACGATTCGGTATTGCAGCGGGCGGTGGACGTGATTACTTCGCTGGCAATCTTTCAAAAGCATTAACGTGGAAACGCTCGAGCAACGCCTCGGCTACCATTTTCGTAATCAATCTTTGCTCAAGCAGGCACTGACGCATCCGAGTGTCACCCACGAAAAACAACGCTATCACGAGGACAACCAGCGACTGGAATTTCTCGGTGATGCGGTTCTGCAACTTGTCATCACCGAATATCTCTATGCCAATTTCCCAAAGGAACAGGAGGGCCGACTGACCAAGTTGCGGGCGCGTTTGGTTTCGCGCGACGCCCTTAAGACCCACGCGCAGGCCCTCGATCTGGGCCGGCATCTATTAATGGGCCGCGGGGAAGAGGCCAGCGGTGGCCGCACGCGCGTTTCCACTTTGGGTGACGCCTTCGAAGCGATCATCGGCGCGATTTATCTCGACAGCGATTTCGCAACGGCGCGGGATTTCGTTTTGCGCGAAACTCGTGCTGCCCTTGAGCATGTTCGTGAAGCACCGATCGACATTAACCCCAAAGGCCAGCTCCAGGAAATCCTGCAAAGCATCGCCATGCGCGGACCGACGTATGAGGTAATTTCGGCGACGGGCCCGGAACACGCAAAAACGTTTGTGGTGGAGGTGCGATGGGAAGGAAGCGCTCTTGGACGCGGGACGGGTTCGAGCAAGCAGGCCGCCGAAGTGGAAGCCGCAAAAGACGCGCTGGAAGGCAAGGTTTGGGGGAAAGAATAGCGGATTGTAGCGGTTGCCCTGTGGGAAACGGATGCTTCCTGCAGCGAAACGACTACGCCTGACAGCTTGGGTGATCGGGTTTCCACTGGCTGCTTGTCATCCCGAATCGCGCAGACGATGAGGGATCTCTCAAACGATCGGTACGTTTTCGACCTGAAGAGAAATCCTTCCCCGTCTTCGCGGCTCACAATGACGCGGCAGCGCGTTGGAGTGATGCGGTTACGAGGACTGATTCAGTGCGAAAATTCTATCGCGTCCAGATTTCCACACGAAATGCGAGCGAATAGCGGCGGTAACAAACCTCTTCGCTGTTGCGATAGCGCGACCTAGCTCGGCCCCTTTTGCTAATTCGGCGGTGATGGCAGCCGAATAGGTGCAGCCGGTCCCGTGCGTCTTCAACCGCGCCACAAACGGAGCCGAGAATTCCCTGGTACCATTCCCAAAATAGAGCACATCGATCGCTTGCCGTCCGCGCAGATGACCACCTTTCAATAAAACGGCCGCGCCATATTTTTTCCCGAGTGTTGTCGCGGCTCGATGCATCTCGCCCAGATTTCCAATCGGCTCGCCGACCAATCGCGCCGCCTCATCCAAATTCGGCGTGATTAAAGTCGCGAGGGGAAAAAGTTCGCGCTCGTAAAGCTGAACTGCCTTCGATGCAAGCAATGCATCACCGCTGGTCGCGATCATGACCGGATCAACTACCAGGTGGCGCCGTTTCACCTTGCGCAGACTCCGCACCACTTCCGCGACGATTGCGGCGTTACAAAGGAGACCGGTTTTAATCGCCGCCACCGGAAAATGCTTCAGCAGCAGCTCGATTTGTTCATGCACGATTTCGGGATCGGCCGGTTGAATTCGTGAGACTTTCCCCGGCGTCTCCGCGACAATGCAGGTCATGGCAGTCACGCCGTAAACCCCGAGCGCGCTAAATGTTTTCAGGTCCGCTTGCGCGCCGGCGCCAGCGCTACTATCGGAGCCGGCGATGGTTAGGGCGACAGCGGCGCTCTGTGAGCGCCGAGCCTTTTTGTTCGACATCGAATCCGGCGGTCACATACCGCCACTAATTTACGCGCCGTCGCTACCGATTGCCTCGACCGGGCAACCTTCCATCGCCTCCTTGCAGAGCGCTTCTTCCTCGGGCGATTCGGGCTGTTTATAAACGTAGGAATGGCCGCCGTCATCGTTGCGACGGAAGTTCGCGGGAGCAGTTTCACGGCAAAGGTCGCAGTCGATGCACTGGTCATCGACATAGAACTTTCCGTCGACATTTTCGGGATATTTATTTGCGGCGTCAGCCATTTTTTCAAAGCTTCTGGTAAAGCGTCGGGGAGCTTAGGATGAATCAAAATTGACGCAATGGCTTTTTACCAAGCGCAACCGCCCTCAATCCTGAGCGCGAAGAGAGTATAACATGAGTCCGCAATCAAAAACAGCAGTTCGCCGGATGCTGCGGGCCTTTGCGGTGGAAATCGTCATCTATGCCGCGCTCGTTACGGCCTACTTCTTTGCCGTTCTCCATTTTCTCGGCGGCTGGCTGGTGCAGCTTGAGACCCGGCACATTCGGGTTTACGCCGCGGTCGCCCTCCTTCTCATTATCGGCCAAGCGGTTGCCCTCGAAGCGGTTACGACCGGCTTACTGCGGCTGCTGCGTGGGGGTCGCTCTGAATAATGTTCTTCCCGATCTCGCACGCCCACGTTAGCCCCATCTATCTCGTCATCGTCGGGTTTCTCATTGGCGTGCTCGGTGGATTTTTTGGTGTGGGTGGAAGTTTTATTGCCGGGCCAGCACTTCGCCTCGTCGGGATTGACTGGAACTTTGCTGTTGGCACTGATCTCGCCCATATCGTCGGCAAATCGGTGGTGGCGGCAAAACGGCACCGTGCGCTCGGTAATGTCGACCTGCGCTTGGGTCTGATCATGGCCATCGGCACGATCGGCGGGGCCGAAGTCGGCGCGCAATTAATTCAAGTGTTTAAACGCGCTGGCAACGTCAATCTTGTCGTCAGTGTCGTCTCCATCGTCATCTACGTCGGCATTTCCGGCTTCATGATTTGGGAAAGCTCGAAAACGCTAGCCCAGTCTAAAGGGCGAAATGCTCAGAAAAAATCGATGGCGCGGGGTGGTAAACATGACGAGTCCGCCTTCCAAAATGTGACGAAAGCGATTCAGCGCTGGCGCATTCCGCCGATGATTTCCCTGCCGCAATCGGGCGTCACCATCTCACTTTGGATCATCCTGTTGGTGGCATTCGTTGGCGGATTGTGCAGCGGATTTCTTGGTGGTGGCGCGGGCTACATCCGGATGCCGTCGATGGTTTACGTCCTCGGAATTCCGACCCATCTCGCGGTGGGGACCGACCTTTTTGAAATCATCATCTCAGCCAGCTACGGGGCCTTTACTCATGCCATCAAAGGTAACGTCGATATTTTAATTGCGCTCGTCATGCATACCGGCGCTGCCATTGGCGCGCAGCTCGGCGCGATTTCAACGCAATATTTCGCTGGTCCGAAAATTCGTCTCGCTTTCGTCCCGCTTCCGCTCATCGGCGCGGCGATCGTCATTTACACAATGTTTTCCGGTCACAAGCTATGAATATTCTTATTTGCAGCGACGGTACTCCGGCCTCTGACAACGCCGTCCGGCTCGGCAGCGGGGTGGCGCGCGCGATCAAAAGTCGGGTCACCCTTTTGGGTATCGCGGAAAACCCAGGAGAGGAGCAGCCGCTCCGTCAAGCTCTCGATCGGGAAACCGACATGTTGCAGAGCATGGGCGTCGAGCGCCAGACCGTGATCCAAACGGGTGAGCCAATTTCGCAAATTCTCGACGAAACGTCGGTCAAGAAGTACGATTTCATCGTCATCGGCTCGCGGCGAACGGAAGCCTCCGGGCATTTTTGGCAATCGCGTCGCACTTACGAAATTATTAAGGCGGTCGAACCACCGGTCCTGGTTGCGATCGGAGCATGCGAGCGTATTTCGCGCATCCTTCTCTGCAGCGGTGGCAAACATTTTATCGATCCCGCCGTCCGGCTCACTGGAACCCTCGCCGCCGCGCTGCACGCCGAGGTTACCTTGTTTAATGTCATGGCCGAGCCGCCCGCGATCTATGCTCACCTCATTGAACTGGAGGAGGACGTCGACGCATTGCTTCGTTCCGGTTCAGAGCTCGGTCGCAATTTACTGGCGGAAAAGAAGGCTCTCGAAAAACTTGGCGTCGCCGTCCAGGTCCGTGTCCGACACGGTTTTATTGTCGATCAACTCTTGGAGGAAATGCGAGAAGGCAATTATGATTTGATTGTGTCGGGTTCGTCGCGTGCGCGCGGTCCGCTGCGACACTACATCATGGGCGACGTCACCGAAGCCATCCTGGAAAATGCCGAATGCTCGGTCTTGGTGGCACGTTCTCAGCCCATGGAACCGGGCAAAGGGTTGTGGCAATCAATGGCGCGCCTTTTTCGCTGACGTTGTAGTGCAGACATCTTGCCTGCCGATGAGTACACGCGACGACAAGCTTGAAGCCTATCGACCGAGGTCCGAGCCGGACTGGCGAATGGCTGGAAGCCTAACTTCCAATCGAGATCTCGCCACGCATTAATCCTTCCCCGACTAGCAACGCGTCAACCGGCAACGCCGCCATTCGCTTCAAATCGGCTGCCGTTCGAATTCCGCTCTCGCTTACAATTGTGATTCCATCCGGAATTTCCGGACGCAATTTTTCCGCAGTGGCAAGATCGACCTGCAACGTCGTCAGATTGCGATTGTTGATTCCGATGATTGTCGCGCCGGCAGCAATGGCCACGCCAATCTCCTTGCGTGTATGCACCTCGACCAGCACGCTCAGTTTATTTGCGGTCGCACAATCGTGCAGCGCGCGCAGTTGCCCGTGCTCCAATGCTGCGACGATTAACAGGATCGCATCGGCGCCAATCGCAACCGATTCAAGAATCTGTCGTTCATCGACAATAAAATCCTTGCGCAAGATTGGCAACGC
>QHPU01000019.1 GCA_003219175.1 Verrucomicrobiota bacterium
GTTGCTAGCCGATATATCACAGGCAAGCGCGAGTATTGAATTGGCACCACGTGCGTAAAAATTTATATCGTGTAAACCGGAGAAAGAGATCTCGGGTCCCAAAATGATCGGGCCGTTTTGCGTCGCCAAGAGTAAGCCCCGGATTCCAGCGAACGTAAGCATTCCACCTGGAGCGCCCGACGTGATCCCATTGATTGCTATCAGGCCAAGATTGACTTCACCACCGGTGGTCGAAATCGTAGGATTGCCGGTCAACAGCAGAGAATTGAACTTAAAGCCGGCACCGCTGCCGTTGAGTTGAGTATCGAACCCGCTGGCGGTATCGAAAGCCGAAGTCGATCCAAAGATGAACGCCGAAAGAGGTCCATCCACGGACGGGCCCCTCCAAACTTTTCCGTAACCCGTAACGCCATTCGTGGTAATTGATGGATCCGTGGTGATGACGGTTCCGCTGGTAATGACATACGGGTCGGGTGAAGTAATCGGGACCGGCGTCCCAAATTTACTCGGTGTTGCTGAAGGGGTCGGCGTTGGGGGAGGACTAGGTGTAGGTGTCGGAGTTGAGAATGGGCCCGAGCCTTCCGTTTTTTGGGCTGTCACCGCCACATCAACCTGGTTTGGATCCCCCAGGATGACATTTGTTCCGCCTCCGGCGATCATCAAATTGGTTTCATGCAACTGTCCCGAGGTTTTCTGCTGGAATTGTCTGGTCTGTTCCAACGCGATCAGTTGCTCGCTCCCGAGCGGGCCGAATCCCGTAATCAGAAGCGAGCTTTGCATGATCTTCTGAATATCGACGTCAGCCGCCTCTGGAATTTTCTTCGCGCCCGACGGCATGATGATCATCTGCCCCGCCTTCACCAGGACCGACTCGCCAACTTGTCCGGGCAAAAAGAGCCGCGCCGTTCCTTCCAGCACGATGAATTTGTAATAGGAATCTTTGCGCTGCTTCGTTAAAGGATGCGTTTCGACCATCACCGTTGTACCCGTAATCGCAGCGGTTATGGCGGAGGAACTAATCTTTGCTCCGCCTGCCCCTTTTGGAACACGCAGAAGCATAGCTCCATCCTGCAAATTCAGGCTGCGGGTGCCCTCGCTAAAACTGAAAACCGTGTTCGCGCCTAAGCGCGCCAGTGTCTGATCGGGAAACTTCAACTCGCTGCGGGATTCCACTCCCGTCCGCACTGCCGTTCCATTACGCACCTCGTCGCTTACTGTTGCCGGACGCGGTGCACTTCCGGTCGGCAAGAGTTTGACGTCCTTCACGACTTCTGTGACGCGCGCTTCTTTGAGCTGCGCGCCCGGCGAAGTAACGATACCGACAAAAATTAAAGCAAGGACAACAATGTTCCGAAATATGATCCTTGGGCAGATACGGTGAGATGTGGCCATGCTCAGAATTTCACGGTTAGGGTTAGGGCACCGCCCAAATTACCCACGAAATACTCAAACGCACTGTGGTTCGATTGGTTCCAGGCAAAATTAGTCAGCGCGCTTACCGTTAGCCAGTCGCGAATCCGGTAATCCGCGCTGAGGGCGATTAATTCGCTAACATCGGTTCGGTCTCCGTAATAGTAGGGCTTAACTAATAATCTCCCAATCGCGTCGACTGAGAAGTTACGGCTCAACTGCACGTGGTAGTCGGCGTACAACTCGAAATCGCTGCGCTGCGGGCCAGCCGGAGTGGCCGCAAAGCTCACATTCGCAAGCCCCCCGAGGGTTAACTGCATGGCGCGTCCAAATTGAATAGGAAGGTCGGCGCTGGCGACAATCGAGTGATTGGCAAAGAATTGGTTCCATTCATCGTCAGTCAGTCGATTGTAATCGTAACGCAACCGCAACGCGAGATTATGATACTGGGGAAGGTAATAAACTACTCCGGCGATAGCATCGAAGCTGGTGAAGTTGAATTCGCCAAGCCTGTTGTAGTAGAATAGTTGCTGTGCGGCAATGAATTCGCCGTAAAGCGTTTTCACAAGTCGTGGCTGGTAGGCAAAAACAAAGCTCGGCGCGAACACACCATCACTGACTTCGCCATTCGGAACCAAGGCAACATTTGAGGTCCAGTAATAGGGCGCCGACGCTGTAAAGGTGAACGGCAGATATTCTTGCTGACGTTTTAGAATCGCCTGTACTCCAAGGTCGGCATCGTTGGCGCTCGGAGCAGCATAACCGAACGCGCTGGGACTTTGGCTGATCGGTTCGCCCGGACGAAGACTCTCCGGTCGAAGAATTTGCGAGACATCCTGTGCCTGTCCCTGTCCCGATGCGTTGTCGCATGCCAGAGTCCCAATTACGAAACACAACACGATTGCGAGGTTGCGGCTGACCATTAGTACAAGACGACAAACTAGCATTTGTGATTAACTTTGCTGCTTTCGTCAAGTTAATTGCGGAAAAAAGGCGCTGGCATCCGCTCTGCCGGGGTTGGGGCGGCCACCTGAACCGCCCGCCGGCGATTCGGTCAATCGCTCCTATATAATCCTTCCGCTCATGGCGTGTCCCTCCTCGCGGCATTCGACAGCCCCAAAAGATCCCGTTGCCATGGTACCAGCAACCGTTCGGCAGACGCTCTATCCAGAGCAATCGCATCGATGGTCGCACGTGGAGCGATAAAAGATGGTTCGATCTTCAGTTCGTGCGCGGCCTGGTCACGCCTTTTCCGCATCGCTTCCGCCGCACGTTCCATCTCTCGCGTCGGTCGTTCCCCTCGCCGCCTTCGCGTTTCCGGCCATTCTTCTTCCTTTAAGCCAAGTGCTTCCTCTATCGTCGCCTGAAAATCACGCGCCCGCCGTTCTGAGAAATGACGAAATAGCGGCATCTCGCCCCGTACTGCGGCACGCGCAATCTCAAGCAGCTGGTCGTTTCGCAAAATGTGAAAGGAAGGCCGGTCGAAACGCTGCGCTTCGCGGTCGCGCCAATACCACAGGGCCCGTAACAGCGCCGCTTCCCGGCCACGAATCAGGCCCGAGCCGCGGATTCGCCATATCTCTTCCATGTCGCGTTCCCGATCGATCGCGGCTGATACCATTGCACGCTCACACGATTGCTGAAACCATTCCAGTCGATCCCGCTCGATCAGTTGTTTCTCTAACTTCGCGGCCAGCGCGAGCAGGTAATGTGTGTCGTTACGCGCATATTCCTCCATCTTCTCGGAAAGCGGGCGTAATCCCCAGTTCGCCTTCTGCGAGCCTTTGGTCAGCTCAATCCCAAAATATTTCTCTACCAGCGCTGCGTAGCTAAATTCGCACCCACCCAATAATCGCGCCGCGATAACAGTGTCGAACACTCGCGTCGGTCGGAAATCCAAACATCGGCAAACGCGCTGAGATCGTTTCCGGCCAGTGGGTCAACCAGGAAATCGCCTTCCGGTAAACTGACCTGCAATAAACAAAGTTTTTCGCGATAACAATGCAAGCTGTCGGCTTCAGTATCGATGGCCACGCGGTCGTGGGGATCAATGTGAGAAATTAGTTCTCCGACCTGCTCTGGGCTTGAGATCAGGCCTTCGTCCAATGACGAATGAATGACGGAATCTGAATTATCCGCGGCACGCTGCGTGGCCCGCTTCGTCATCTGAAGATTCGCCATTCCATTATCATCCAATCGAATGCGGTGACTAACGAAGGGGCGCCGCGGATGGGATTTGACCGTTCATTCGTCATCCTTCGTCATTCTTCCTTCATTTGAGCCCACTTAACAGCAATTCAGCGTTCGTTTCCGTTGCCTGCAAATTCGAGATCAGGGTTTCCATCGCTTCAATCGGCGGAAGCGCGGCCATTGTCTTGCGTAACACCTGCACCCGTTCCCATTCATCCGGATGATAAAGCAAATCCTCACGGCGCGTTGCCGTTTGCAGCGGTTGGATCGCCGGATACAAGCGCTTCTCCACCAGCGCGCGATCGAGGTGCAACTCCATGTTGCCTGTGCCTTTGAATTCTTCGAAAATGACTTCGTCCATCCGGCTTCCGGTATCGATCAGCGCGGTTGCAACAATCGTTAGGCTTCCACCTTCTTCCACATTGCGCGCCGCTCCGAAAAAACGCTTCGGCTTCATGAGCGCTTTCGATTCCACGCCGCCCGACATGATCCGGCCGCGGTTGGGTTGTAAATTATTATAGCCGCGCGCAAGGCGTGTGATGGAATCGAGCAGGATGACCACATCCTTTTTCAATTCCACCAGTCGTTTCGCGCGCTCCAGCACTAGTTCGGCCACCTGGACGTGTCGAAAAACGTTTTCATCAAAAGTGGAGCTGTAAATCTGGCAATCGACTTCCCGTTCCAAATCGGTCACTTCTTCGGGTCGCTCGTCTACCAGCAAAATAATCAGCACAATATTCGGATGATTTATCCGAATCGCTTTCGCGATTTCCTTCAACAAAATCGTTTTGCCTACGCGCGGCGGTGACACAATCAAGCCCCGTTGACCGCGCCCGAGCGGAGCCAACAAATCGACCGCGCGCGCACTCAATGATTTTGTCTTATCGTTCTCGAGCATGATCCGCCCTTCCGGATATTGCGGCGTCAATTTTTCGAAATCGGTTTTTTCGCTCCACTCCGTTACTGGTGCGCCTTCCACCGTCGTGATCTCATCGAGAACGAGCGTTTTCTCGCGCTCGCGCGGGAGTCGTAATTTTCCTGCGACCTGTTGACCCGGGCGCAGCCAGAATTTTTGCAGCATCGCGCGCGGGACGGCGACGTCTTCCGGAACCGGGAGGAAATTGAGTTCCGGCCAGCGCAGAAATGCCAGTGCGTCACCCGGTTGATCGATCAATCCTTCGGCTGTGACCGTTAAGCCAGCGCCCAGTGCAGCACGTGCGATATCCAGAATCTGAAAATGCCGTGTCCGTGCGGCGTGAAAAGAAACGCCAAACTTTTTCGCGAGCTCCACCAATTCTTCCGGCGACATCTTATGCAGGGCATTCAAGTCGATAGACCCTGGTGCATCTGCTGTAGTGGCCGCCGTCTCGGTGGCACCTATAGCCGAGGTCGATGACTTTGGTCGCTCGGTTTCATCAGTTCCTAGCCTGCCGGGGTCACCGACCCCGGCTACGGGGCCGCGACCTGCTACGGACTGAGCGTTTTCTTGGCCGGTATCCCCTGCCCCGGCTACAGATTCCCTATCCATATGTCCGTTAAAAGCCTTGCCTGTTCCTCCAACAGGCCCTCTGGCCCATTGTTCCAGATTACGTGATCCGCTAGTTTTACTTTTTCCGAGAGCGGCATTTGCGCTGAAATAATTCCTTCTGCCGCGTTCCGATCCAGCCCGGTCCGTTGCATTAGGCGCCGCATCTGGATCTCCTCCGAACACGCCACCACCACGACGCGGTCGCAAAGCTTTTCTCCACCAGTTTCATAAAGAAGAGGGATATCAGCAAAAAAGTATTGGTTCGATTGGCGATGCTTTTCCGCTTCGCGGCTCCAATGGCGGCGAATTGGCGGATGAAGAATTTGTTCGAGCTGGCGCCGTTTCTCGGACGCCCCAAAAACAATACTGCGAAGTGCATCCCGATTCAACTCTCCATTTTCAGCAAAAACTGCATCACCAAATGTCTTACGGATTCCGGCAAGAACCTTCGTATCCTGATGGGTAAGCTCGCGTGCCATCACATCGGCATCAAAGAATGTGGCCTCTGGAAACAGCTGGCGCAGGCAATTTATAAAGGTTGATTTACCGGTGGAAATCCCACCCGTAACTCCAATCGCTGGCATGAGAGAAGGGTAACACTCTCTGGAGTGTTCAACATCTGTCTACCGCAATGCTGAACGCGGAGCGCGAATGATGTTTGAATTGACGAACGGTCCGAGCCAGCCTGGCGTTAATGACGAAAGAGTGACGACGTCCGAATGAAAAAACGCGCGCGTTCATCTTCGCTGCATTTTAGCCATTCGGCCTTCAGTTATCCAGCGCCAGCCCGGCTCGGGCCATTCGGCATCCGTCATTTGCCGTCGGCGTTTGCTTAACTCCCACTCAGGTTGACGTGGCTTACTTCCGTCGCTTTGGTCCGCAAAGAGCCACACCCCTCGGCGCTCATAGAGTATCGCTACGGAGATGGATTTCAGGTGCGCAAAGAAGGTTGGGTTACGAATCACGCTGCGGAGCGCAACGGGCGCTTTTTAGGGGGATGACTGGTTTCAGGCCTTTCCTTGTGCTGCATTTGCCTACGCATTGCGACGCATTTGTTTTCCAGCTCACTGATTTGAAGTGAGAGGAAAGCGGCGCCCAGGTCGGAGAATGCAGTGGCGCGACGCAACTCTTTCAGCCATTGTTCCAAGGCTGCTCTATGCTTAGGGAACTGCCAACTGGAATGTGACGTATTCACATCAGCATTTCGCTGTTTGCATTACATTTGCGTGTCAGATTCGTCATCAAAATCGCATCGACGTCCGAGAAAAGTCTAATTTGGTCCAAAAAGGACCAGGAAAATGGTGCCCACAGATTGGCGTTACGAATTACGCTGCGGAACGCAACGGACGCTTTTTGGAAGGATTATTTGTATGAGGCCTTGCCTTGTGCTGCATTTGCCTGCGCGAGGCAGCGCACTTGTTTTCCAGCTCACGGATTTGAAGTGAGAGGAAAATGGCGCCCAGGTCGGAGAGTTTCGTCGTGCGACGCAACTCTGCCAGCCACGTTTCCAAGGCGACCTTACTCTTTGGGACAACCATGTTTATGTTTTTTGGAATGGTTTTCACTATTTGGAGTTGAACCACAGCTAACTTTGGAGCGTAAGGTATGCCAGGCGCTATTTGGCAGATCATGGCTGCTTCTCCTATTTATCGTTAATATAATGCTACATCCAGTCGCACTAAGGCTCGAACTGGACCGCTAACGAGGCCGAGGGATAACAAAGCACGAGTGACGAAATGTTGGACGCGGACTACCGACTAAAGATGACGAACCATCGAGTCACTGCGACTCGAAATATGCCTCCTCGTCAATCGCGGGGCGAACACAATCAGGGATTGTCTCGCGACGCTAAATGAGACAACTCGGGACTACAGGACTAGGGGATGACAAGACTGTGAGATCAAGAAATTGTAGAGCGGCGATCTTCGCCGCCGCGTTCTTTTCCTTGGCGGGGCAAAATGGCCGCCCTACAATCGAAACCGTGGCGCGCCGCCTCGCATACCCGTTTGGCTCAGACAGGACCAGGTCGTCAGCTACTTCATTACCTTGTGCGTCGAGAATCGCCGGCCGGTGCTCGATAACCCGGCAACCTTTCAGGCGACCAAAGCGTTCTGCCGCGCTAACCAAAATTGGCACACGGCCGCTGCAGTTGCGATGCCGGATCACTTTCATGCATTGATCTGCCCGATAAAGGATCGGGAGGCGCGGATCACCCAATTTTCGGCTGGCCTGAAACGTTTCGTGCGAAGTGAGACCCACGCAGACTGGAGGTGGCAGGATGGAATCTTCGATCGTTTGCTGCGAAAGGATGAATTTTTGGAGTCCAAATGGTTCTATCCGGGAAAATCCTATGCGCGCGGGATTGGTCGAACAGTGGCAAGATTGGCCCTATCTCATCGATTACCAAGAATTGTAGGGTGGCGATCTTCGCCGCCGTTTCCTTATGGTTGGCGGCCAGGATCGCCGCCCTACAATGAATGCGATCCCGCTTTTGCTTCGTCTTTATAGTCCGGGCGGCGTGCGCCGCCCTATTCCCACTTTTCCCTAAGTAGGTTCGAAGGATTAGCAAATTCCGCGAATAGTTGGCCGTCCTGATAAACTCGAACTGCCAATCCAGCCAACTTATCCTGCGCATTTGGCTTTGCGCCGCTGCTATAAATCCATGCACCTACGAGGTTCGACTTTTTCAGCTCGACGGGGTTTGTGCTAAACATTTTCTTTTGATGGGTTCTTAGCACATCGATGGTAAAGCTCCCGCTCTGTTGCCGTTTGGTTGGTCCCGCTTTCACTCCTAACTGTTCTTGGGTGAAGAAAATCACATAGTTAACGTCAAGATTCGCCAAGTCTTTAAACGTCTTATTCTCGATTGTGACATCGTAAACCCAATGCTCCTTTGTCGCGTTAACTCCGCCATCAGCGGAACCTTTACTTACCGTTTGATCAATCGGCTTCGACACACACCGAATTTCGATATCGAAGTTACCGGCCATCCCAACGGGCGAAGAAGCTATTAAAGTTAACAGGATATTAGAGACGAAATGGGGTAATTTCATATTAATTGACAATAGAAGGGTGAGGAGATTGCGATCAATCAAAGAGAATAACGCGGTCCGGAACATAGACTTGCAGTCTGTGTGCCCAGTGGGTTTGCAACCCGCTAAGACTCAAACAGCTGACAACATGTCCCCTGGGCGCACAGAGCACAGCCCTATGTTCCGAGTTGTCGCGCACACCTCACCGGTTTTTTCAACAGCTCGCCTAGCTAATGCTTACTCTCAGCGAGAACTGTTTTCATATCAGAAATACTTCCGTCGGTAAAAATGATTAACTGGCCCTGACCATGAACATCGGCGCTTTCGACAAACCACGGTTGGCGCGGCCATTGATAAGGTGTCATTGGCTTATCATCGAAAGGCATCCCGAAGTAATCGACACGCTCGTTTCCAGTCGAATTATAATCAGGATTGCCGAGAACATTTTGGAGAGTAGGGCAAATCCAGCTTTTCTTCTGCAGCTGGTAGGGCGCGAGGGCTGCGATCCATTCCTGAGCGTAGGCGGTATCATTTTCATCGGAACTGGATTGAATCTGAGGCCAGTAATTGTTGTCCTGCACATACTGCGCGGCGGCAATATGCAGATTGCGTAGGTTCGCCATACATTGGACGCGCTGGGCGCGTGCCCGCAACTTTTCGATTATTGGAATCAGGAGAACGGCGAGAATTGCGATGATTGCGACGACAGTCACCATCTCCATGACAGTAAAGCCAGCGCGCGGTCGCACACTTTTAGAATTTGTAGTTTGATCGCCGCCAAACTGGCAAGGGCTATGAGGACTGTTTGAAGCCGTTTATGTCGTAAATAATTTCATCAAACGGTGTGTTCGCAGCTCGCGAAAACTGGATATCTGCTCCAGCGTCCGGATGGTTTTCCTTCCGAACTCCTTTCATCCTTATGGTAAACAGCGTTTTGCCGAGTTTTATTGTCGCATTCATACTTCCGACGGCAACCTCGACTGCGCCTTGGGACCCTACTGTGACAGTACTGGTTGCATCGATTTCGCCGGTGACTTTTGCGGAATCGGGGTCGGCACTTGCTTGGATATCGCCAGTGAAAGTCAACCCTGCGCCGAAAATTACTACCGTGCCGGAAGCCAGTCCGGTAGAAGGGATATTCATTGTAAATAAGGCAATTGAATTGGCACCGGGCGAAAAGGTCTTACTTGGTAACATTACGCCACTATATGTGCCGGTTACCGAAATCCGGCCCGGTCCTTGAAATGGTCCGCCACTAATCGCGTAGCTCTGGGAGCTCGCGAAAACAAGACAAAGGAGACAGGCAAAGAGAGGTTTCATTGGATTTGGTTTTATCAAAAATGCTTGAACTACGTCAATCCCAAAAGTGATGATCAATGAATGTGGTAAACTTCCACAAGGCCATTTCCAGTTGTTCCGTTGGCCCCGCTTAAGATCGCGGTGTAAGCGCCGGGCGCGAGGGTGACGGCAATGGCACTTTCGAGGGCATTGGCTGGGGCAAGACCGGCTTGCTGAATTTCAGCCGCTTGTGCGGAATCTTGCTGCCAATTATCATTCGAAGCAACCAGACTACCGTTGCGATCATGCAGGGTCAACATTGGGTCCGACAGCGGATCGGGGACATTCATTGACGCCAGGGAAGGGCCTATACCCCGTACGACCATGTCCGCAGACGAGTTTGCGCCAACAATAAATCCGCCGATCAAAACGTTGTCGCCGCTCGATACATTTCCGCGAGACGAAATATTGGTGAACTCAGTCGCGGCCGGTTGCGAATCAAGGTCGTAGATTTCGACCAGGCTGGTGCCGGCGCTATTATTTTTGCCTCGGACAATTGCGGTGTACCTGCCCGGACTCAATGTTTCAAACAATGCACTTTCGCGCGGATCTTTCGGGGCAAGATGGTGAGATTGAATTTGCGCCGCCTGCCCGGAATTGGTCTGCCAGTTGTCATCGAATGCGATCTGGGTTCCGTTTGCGTCAAACAGTCCCAAGGTCGGATCGGACAATGGATTGACAACTTTAAACGCCGCCAAGGACGGGCCCAATGCGCGAAGAATCAGAGTTTTGGCGTTGCTGCCGCTGCTAATGAACCCACCAATTAGGACGTTGTCGTTAGTGCCGGTGAATCCACGGGTCGATAGGTTAACTGGAATCCCGGTGGGATTGGTTGGCTGACCAACGACTGATTCAATCGCATTTCGCGCATCAACCAACCCGAAGCCATCTGCAAAAGTAAATCCGCTTCCCAACGCGTTGGCAAAAGCTCCCAGCAAGGTCGTTGAGTTCCCGTTGATGCTTGCGCGAATATCTGCACCGGCCAGCAAATCCGCTGAATTACCGCCGGAATGGATGCCGGCGAAATCGCGGTCGATGCCAAAGGAAAAACTATCACCAGGAACAAGCACGCTGGTAAACGTCAAGGTCAGGACGCGATGATTCGGCGAAAGCGAATGAGTGATAGCGAGATGCTGCGGATTGTTACCAATGGTAAATGGTAAGCCGAACGCTGGATCTTCGTCGAATTCTAGCAGTGTATTAGTTAAATCGATCACTAGTTGATTCAGCGTTTGACCTGAACTGCCACCAAATGTGGAACCGCGGTCTGCTGCAACGTTGTAGTTATTTGATCCGGGGGCAGCGATTGCGGACCGCCGGCCGCTTCCAGTAACAATGCCGCTATTCCAGCCGCGGTCGGAGCGGCGGCACTGGTCCCAAAGAAATTCGGGAATCCGTCGTTATCGAAGTCGGTAGTACTATTCGGAGGGAAAAATGACGTATCTACTCCGTCTGCAGCCGAGAATTTCGGTTCCAACCGAATGTCCGGAGTCGTTAGCCGGTTGCCACTTGGATCAAAATAAAAAGCGAGCGCTCCGCCGTTGGAGGTGAAGTCTTCAAGCGTCGGCCGGTATTGCCCGGGCGGGGGATTCAGCCCATTTTGGTTGTACGATGGATTCGTCTGAGCAAGCAGATTATAGACATAGGCACCGACGCCGTTCGCATGTTTCGCCGTAGCATGTCCCGCAGTCGTAATGGCGTTGGTTGCAATGTTCGGCCCGGATAAAGACGCATCGTTGACCGAAATAAAACGCAGGTGAGTTTGCGGTGGCGGCGGATTGGTTGGCGGATTGGTTTGTTTAGTCCCAGCCAACGCAATGACCAGAAAATATTTTGCCTCTGCATCAAGCTCAACCAACTCAATGGGTTCGTCGGTTGAGAAATTGTCGTCGGTCCCACTGAGGAAATCGACATAGTTACCATCTGAGTCGAAAACGAGCAGGTTGTAATCTGTTGTTACGGCCCCCGCATCAAACGGGTCGTCCCACTGAAATACGATCAGCGGCGGAATCACACTATCCGTGGTGATTGGTATCGCGATAGCAGGGCTTGGATTTGAGCCAACGTTATGAAAGCCACCCGCGTACAAAGATGGATCGACCTGGGACAAATCGAGCTTGTTTGCACCAGCTGCGTTATTAGCCTGCTGGCCTTGCGCTCCAGTGAGCAAATGCAAGCCTGATGAATAGCCATTGTTTCCGCTATTTCCGGCGGCAGAGAAATAGGCAACTTTCTTTCCCGGCAAGGTAGTTCCGCTTGCAACGTCTTCGACTGCCAGTGCTATTTGACCATCCGAGAAAAAGGGTTCATCCGGAAAGAAGATATCGTCAACGATGACGTCGCAAACAGCATTCGAGTTTGATCGCAGCTTGCGAATGCCTAGAGCCATGATCGACTGCGAAATGCCCGAGGTGTGAAAGCAGATTTTCGCAGCCGGTGCGATATCATGGATGATTTCCGCCATACCTCGCCCTTCATCGGTGCTGCCGCCGCTGAAGTCATCTTCCAGATTAACTACTGTCTGGTTGTAGCCGTCGGGGTTGCCTGGCCCTGGCAACTCACCGGCCGCAACCCCTACACTCGCTCGCGGTACTCCCTGCGCCGTATCGTAGGAGTCGGAAATAATACCGACGCTAATGTTGCGGCCGAGAAACCCGTTGTTGCTGAGGACGCCGGCGGTATTTGCCTGTTTAGCATGTTCAACCACGCTGCTCTCCGCCGTAACCTTTCCTATGCGATGAATCGGCCGATGCGCCAGCATCACACTCTGCACGCCAACGGTGGCTCCAATCGCTTCCGCCTGCGGCAGGGGAAGCCGCGCGGAGATCACCCCGTGTCGCCAGTTCGGATCGACGGCCAAAATTTCTGCGCCCGCTCGCGTCAACGCTGCAGCCACCACGTTGATCGGAGCCTTTCCGTCAAGATGCAGGTTGACCAGGACACGATCCTGCGAATCCATCTGGATGGTGCGGCTGGTTGCGGCTTTGGCCTGCGCTAAGGCCCGATCCCGCTTGTAGGAATCAACCAGCTGACGCAAACCCAGACCGAGATTACTCGGATTGGGCGCAGCAAACGCCAAGGACGCGACGACACAAAGGCAGAGGGTAAGGGGTGTTTTCAAAAAACCAGAGTCTCTCGGGTCTTACCGATGAAGGCAAGAGTAAATCAGTTTGCAGCGGAAAAAGCTCTGCATCCCGGGTGCCGACTCGTTCAGTGCGGGAGCTATTTTTTATACATCGGTACTTCGGGCAACTGGGGCGGTTGCGCTAGCTCTTCCTCCTCCTCATTGGGGTTAAGCGGAGCGCCCGAAGGAGTAACGAGTCTGGCGGTGACGAAGATCACCAGATTCCGTTTAATGTGTTGCTCGGCGTTGGTTCGGAAGAGCCGGCCGACGATAGGAATATCGCCAATAATCGGGGTGCGGTCCTCTGTTTTTTGGACGTCTTCGCGCATCAGACCGCCCAAAACGACGGTTGAACCGTCATAGACACTCACACTCGTAGTCACCTTCCGAGTACTAAAGATCGGCTGGTTGATCACGTTCGCCGTAAGAAGCGATGGCGGTGACGTAACTATACCGCCTGTGAGAGTATTGAAAAAGGAGGAGGACGAGGCAAAGATGGGGCTGCCGTAATTAATGAATCCCTCAAATTCCACTACCTGCGGAACCAGATTCAGATCGATAGTTGTGCCGTCTGGTCCGACGACGGGCTCTACCTCCAGCGTCACGCCAGTATTACGGGTCTCAAAGGCAGTTGGAGTAGTCGGCGTAATTGGAACGGATTGCGTGCTGCCGGTAGTGAGGTTGCTACCGGTATTTCCGACCGTTTGCGGAATTTGCGGCGGCTGGAACTGGGTTGGATAGCGGAATTCGCGCACGATTTCGATGACGGCGCGTTGACCGCTCTTGGTCGTGACACGCGGTGCCGACAACAAGTCAATTCCTTTCTTTTGATTCAAGGCGCGAATGACAACCTGGAACTGCGGATCGGTGAATACCCCCGAAAGACCAAAGATTCCCGGCGCTACTGCACCAACGCCGGTTGTCCCCATAAGCAGCGCGTCGATTGCGTTTCCACTTATGGCAAATGTCCCGCTGCGATTTGAAGCGGTGACTGGGAACTGGCCGACTGGCGGTTGACCCGGAGCGGCAAATGGCCAATCCGGAGAGCCAGCCGGCACTCCAGGACCCTGGTTTGTGCCGGTTGTCCCGCCGCCACCGAATACTTTGTTGTTCCCAATGTTGAATTGGCCAAGCAGCCAGTCGAACCCTAGTTCCTTAAGATTGTTTTGAGTAATCTCGACAAACTTCGACTCAATCTCGACCTGTTTCGGTCCAGCGACGTTGGCTTGTTCCACCAGCGCATCGACCAATTCCAGATTGTCGATGGTGTTTCGCACGATCAAGCGGCTGCTTTGCGGCAGGAAGTGGGCGCTGGCTCCGGGCGGAAACGGAACTCCCTGGCTTTCCAAAAACTCGCGCGCGCCTTCGCGATTGACCAGCAACTGGCCGCCAGTCGATTCCTGGGTGTCTTTACCTGTGCCGGCAGGCGCCGCCCCGGTCGCCGTCTTATAAGCGCCTTGACTCAAAGCAGACACGCCGACGTTTACATTTGTGGTAATAAAACCGGGTGGAACACGATATTCCTTTGTCGTTAGCTCGTTGCTCTGCTCGCTCAAGGGAAGAATCAGCACGGCATATGGCTCGACCTTTACTTTCAAGCCGGCTTGGCTGGCGATGTAACGTAACGCCTCTCCTAACGGGATTTGGTTTAAGGTTAAAGTAATACGCGCTTCAGCCGCATTCACAGGGGGCAGCGACGGTGTTGCCGGTGTCACGACTGGGGCGGCGGTAGCGACGCCAGCGGCAGCAGGTGGCGCGTTTTCGCCGGCGGGCAACGCCGGCGCTTCAATCGTGGTTGTGCCCGTCACGGGAGCGGGCTCGGTCGAACGCCCAAGAGAATGTAAACGCAGAACGATGTCGACTCCGCGACGTCCTTCGGTCGTAGGATCGTTCGCGGCGGCCTGCTGGCGGACAAAGTCAATCGCCTCGCGAACACTGGCGTCGCGAAATTCGATTCGCGGAATAATGATGCTATCAAGCTTATTCCGAATACGCGCGGTATTTCCGGCATCGCGCTGGATCCCCGCCTCAATTGCCCCGCCCGTTTGTCCATATTGGCGCACGGGTTGTTCCCAGCCATGTTCAACCTGCCACATAGCCCTGCCCCGGGTCTCGTTGTAGCCCTGCACCCCATACTGATACTTGGTCAGATCGATCCGCTCCTGCCCCTTGCGCGCCGCGGTGTTGTAGGGATCGAGATTGAGCACCTGATCGTAGCGCTTCATCGCCAAATCGTAGCGGCCCGATTGATAAAAGCCCTCCGCTTCCGTCAGCAACCTTTTCACTTCCTCGACTTTGGCGAGAAACTTCGGCCCCATCGTTTTGTTGATATAACCGGGATCTTGCAGATGAGTCAGCAGGGTGCGCGCTTCGCGACAATTTGGATTGTACGGGTCGCTCAAAATTTCGTTCAGAACCTGTTCGGCCTCCTCGTATTTACCCTCGGCAATTCGTTGTTCGGCCAGCTTGACTCCGCTCTCACAGAAACCATCCAGGGCGGCGCCACTGGCTGTCGAGCCCGACAGGTAACGCAGCGCCGTCCGGAAATCATCGTGCGCGAGTTGGTACTGCTTGGCGCTCAGTTCCGATTGCGCGCGCGCCAGAATGTCTTCGCCGTGCGGGATGCGGGCCTGACGGCGGGCAACTTCGCGATCAGCGATCGTTTTTACGTTTTGCGCCTGCCCGAGCGCAGGCAGACAAAGGATTAAACCCAACACGACGAGCTGGGTGACGGTGGAGGAATTTTTCATGAAGCGACAGGGTTTTACTGGCTGAGCAGACCGATTTCGATCGGTGTATCGGGCTTTTCACTGCTGGCGATCACCGCTTTCGTCGGCTGAACATCTATTAGTTTGTACCTGATATCCCCCTGCGGTGGCAATGAAAATTCCTGGTCTTTTTTGACGACGAACTCTCGGCGTTCCCGCCAGGAATAGACAAATGTGGCCACGGACTCGGGGGAAATGGCCACTTTCTCTTTCACTAACGTCAATTGCTCGTGCGTTTCAGTGTTTTCCAACGTCAGCTCCGAGACATCCTCATCGGTGCCATATTTGTCTTTCTCCGACTTCTCCGTGAACTTGGCGACCCGGAAGCGCGTCCCGGCTATGGTATCCCCGATTGTCACGAACTGAGTCGGCTGTTTGAGGTCGATGGTATTAATCCCGAAGCTACCTTCTATGCGCGAGGCGAAGACAAGGCGGAACGGTTCCTGCGAAAACGATTTCAGTTTTAGTTTCGTTAGGTAGTCCGGGTGCGACTTTGCGTCGATCGGATTGGTGTGCCCCTGCCATTCATCAAAGTTATTGAAACCGTCGCCGTCTGGATCCTGTTCCAGCACATCGGCGTCGGCAATAGGCAGCCCGAACTGTTCAATCCATTCGTTTGGCACGGGCGGGTGCACTTCAGTGGTTTGCAATGTCGCAGGCTGACCATCGGCACCGATGAAATGCTTTTCCGGAACAAAAAGACCAGAACGCCCGCTGAAAGTCCATTGAGGCGGTTGGTGCAACTTTTGCAAGGCCCCTTCGACACCCTTGGCTTTGCCGGGAGGCGCGGCAGGCCGCGGCGGCGGACGAGACTGAAACTCAGCGAACTGCGATTGGAAACCGGTCGCCCGCCGGAAAATACAAAATCCGCTTACCAGCAAGATCGCGATCCCGACGATGAGTAACACTCGCTCGTAATTTTTCTGTACCCAATCCATTTAGAATATTCTCGCGCGCGCCATCATTCTGTTCGGGGAGCGTACGCGCCCCGGCGTGCCGTCTTCGGCGCCCCCGCCGAAGAGATCTCATGGGTCCACAACCAAGGATAATCCTCGTTCTGCTCGGCCACATTTGAATCCCACGGATTCCGAGAGATGGACGCGAACTTCTCCTGCAAATCAGTTTCCGACCGAATCAACCGATCAAATGATTCCTTCTCCCAAACTGGACCCGTTTTTCCGCGCGCCTTGTTGATTCGATGCGCGGTTGAAGACTTAATTCCGTGCAGAATCTCGCTCAACGACCAAAAGACCGTCATGCCATCGTCGTCGCCCTTAATTTGCGGCTCGAACAACAAATGAACGTGGTCTGGCATCACACACGCGACGTAGAGCTCACATTGTCCGCGTTCCTGACTACGCAGCGCACTTCGAAGCACTATATCGCGCTCACTTGGTGTCAGTTTGTTTCGCTTATGTGTTGAGAACGCGACGGCATATTTGCTCCACGGTCGCTGAAAGTGAGGCAAGCGGCGTTTTGCGTAATGGGTTTCCGAAGATGTTTCCGGCGAGGCCCCGGAAACGGCACGCGAGGCGCGTGCTCTCCCCGGAAACACAGAAATCGACGCAGGAGAAGGAGAATTCATCACAATCTGAAATTCACCAGCTCGACCCTGGCGGAGAGGTCAATATGTTCGTTGCCGACGATAAAATTCAACGGCCCAGCCGGGGTCGCAGCAGGGCCCGGGGCAACCCCGACAGGTGGGATCGATGGGGCGCCCGTAGTTGTTCCAGTCGGATTTTCTCGAGCCGGCCCTTTGTCCTTCTGGTTCTTAATATAGACTGCGCGAATAATGAAGAATTGGTCATTGGCCGTGGAGATCTGATTGATTACCTTGCGGCCAGCTGACGGTGGGGCCGAGAGACTAAACTCGACCGTTCGTTGCTCGATCAACTTCGCCGGCGGTTTTTGCGCGCCGCGCGGCGGCGTTGCGGCAGCCGCGGGACTCGCGGAGGAAGCGGCTACCGATTGCGGGACCCGACGGAACGCAGTAATGGCATCGACACGCGCTTCGATAATCGTATTCAGCAGGAGCTGAATTTGCGCGAGTTCCTGGCCGAGGGCAGGCGCGTCCTCGGGAGAGGGAAGCGCGGAAACAAATTCGTCGAAGCCGAGATTGAAATTGGCCGGCAGCTTTACCCGGTGGCTCCGGGCGTTTTCAGCGACAGCGCCGATCGCCTGACGCAACCGCGTCTGGAATTCATTCGGAGCGAGCGGCGCTTCCGGCAACATGTGCGTTTTCAACTCCGTCTTCAGTTTGTCAAGAGTGGCCTTGTACTCATCGAGATAGGTTTTCATTTTCGCAACGTTCGCCCGGCTCGGATAGGGATTGCCGCTCTCCAACCGGGTCTGTTCCGTTGCCGAGTCTTGGTAACTCGCCATCGCATCTTCAAAGCTGCTTTTTGTCCACCACACCAAACCGAGAGCGACAAGAAGAGCACCGCCGGCAATGGCAATGAACGCACCCCAAAACGGGTTTTCGCGAAACAAACTCATGGCAAAGGCAGAGACTCCTTCAGGTCAAGCTGAAGCTCATAGGGAAATGCCCACTCGGTGTTATTGGGCATTGTCGGTTTCATCACTTTCTGTTGATTCTTTGGATCAATGGCAAAAAAAGGTGAAGCCACGAGATTCTTGAAATAATCGACCACCACTTCTTGTTGCCGGGGGTTCCACAAATACAGCCCGCGAATGAGCAGCCCATCGATAGCCGGCCCGCCCCCTTTTCCCGCCGGACGCGTTGGCGTTATCGGAGTTGGAGCTGAAATGGCGGATTGCGGCGCGCCTCCAGGTGGGGCGGGGATGCCGATGACCGGCTTCCCATTCGACAACGGAACCAACTCCGTGACCCAGATATTCTCTTTCGGTAATCGCGCGTTCAGATCTTCCAACAGTTGCGCCCAGAAACTTCGCGCCTTAACGACGTTCAACAGCGGCAGGGCGACGTTATCGAGGGCGCTCGCATCCTTGCTAATCCCATCGAGTTTTCCCTGCAAACCTCGGAGCGTCTCCACTTTTGCGTCCACCTGCTGTTTCGCCGTCCGCAAAACCCCGCCGGCATGCAAATAAAACACGCTCCAGCCCAGCAACGCCGCGATCACACACGCTGCGGTTCCAATCAGAAACGGTCGCCGGCGTTCTACTTCATGTGCACGAATTACCGTCGCCGGCCGGAGATTTAATTCCATTGGACAACTGGCGACCGTGCGCAAGGCCAGGCCCACCACCTCGCCCAAAAGATGAGCAGATCGCGCGATATGCCGCGCATTGGCCTCATTCGCGATGGCAACGTTGCGGACGGGGTTAAAGAAATCGATCGGCACCTGTAATTTCTCCTGGAAAAATTCGCGCATATAGGGCATGCCCGAACTACCCCCGCAGAGATAAATTCTCGCTGGCGCCTTGCCCTGTTGCTGAGTTCGATAATGGCTGATCGAGCGCATAATCTCGGCATGCAAACGTGTCATCGTGCTTCGGATGATTTTCGACATTCGCGCAATGTCCGGGTCCGCTGGATCGGCATAGCCCCCTCCCAGACCGACGAACCCGCCTGCTTTCTTGCGACTTTCGGCGGTGGCGAAAGGTTCATTGAACTCTTTTGCCACCGCCGCTGTTACCAAACTACCTCCGATGGGGACGCTGCGTGAAAAAATTTTACCAGGTTCGATAAAGAGCAGATTAGTGGTGCGAGCGCCAATATCGATGAGAAGCGCGGGCTCGGTGACATCGCTATAGTTATAGCGAAAAGCGTTGTAGAGGCCCATCGTGGCAACACCGATGACAACCGGCCAAAGGCCGGCCTCTTCCACCGCCGCGTTCATTCCTTCAAGCAAATCGGCTTTGATCGCGACCAGCACGACCTGCAACTGCTCCTCTGCCCCGCCACCGACGAGTTGATAGTCCCATACCACTTCGTCGATCGGGAACGGTACGTTTTGTTGTGCTTCAAAGGCGATGATGCGACCGATTTTTTCCTCTTCCACCGAAGGCAGTTTGACGAAACGCGCGAAAACGGATTGAGCCGGAACGGCGTAATTCACGCTTCCGCTTTTAATCCCCATCTCATGCAGCATCTCCTTGACCGCGGCCGTAATCTGCGCAGGTCGAATCGATTCCCCCGCGCTCTCGATCGCCACATCGCGCCGTTTGTACTCGTGCAGCACCAGGCCGCCGCCGGTTCGCGGGCGGAACTCCGCCATAGAGATCGCTTGCGATCCGAGGTTGAGGCTAAGGACGCGGGTTGCCCGTGGCATCTTCTTAAAAGTCGGAACCAGAAAATCCTAGCATGTGACTAGCGGCAAAAGCACTTCTGGCGACGTCAGTTCCGCGCACCCGCGCAGACTTGTCCTTAACTTTGTTTCATTCATTCGAGGATTGAAATTTGGAGATTGGAGAACTTCTTCCGCCGCATCACCGCGCGGTTTTGATTTGGCAATACCGGTCCCAATAAAGCGGCGCAAACGGCGTTTCGTTTTTGTTCAAAACCAGCCCTCCTAACTGGGGCAGGGTCGCATACCACTGCGGCGCGGCGCGGTTCAAGCTCAACTCATCTTTCAGCGCGCCCTGTTGCATTAGCTGCACGGCGACATTTTGCAGCGCGTTGTTTGTGACTGTCCGGCCCAGCATCAGACGCTGCAAGGTTTTTGGAGTCACGTACATTACCGAACGATTATCCCGCGCGGCTGCAATGTTGACGTGCGTAACTTCGCCGGTCAGCAACTTGCCATTAACCAAAATGAAGTATTTCAGCGTCAGCTCGTCGGTGAATTCGGGCGCTGAGGAAAAGGTTACTTCCACCTCCAACCAGCGTTCGCGCTGATCAGCCTGATATTGTTCCGCTCCAGTGTAGGTAAATTGCGGCGAGGAAATGAAGTTGGTCGTGATTTTCTGCAATTGAAAATCCACCGCCGCCCGCGGTTGCGCCATTACCGCCGCGATGGCGGCCGCAATGATGGCGCAAATTAGAATCGTTCGTTTCATTTCGTTGTTCGATTCACCAGCTCTATGTGCTGCCTGAAATACTCTATGGTTTCGCGAATCCCTTCATCGAAATCTATCTGCGGTTGCCAGCCCAGAATTTTTTTTGCCCGCGTAATATCCGGTTGACGCACTTTCGGATCGTCTTCGGGTAGTGGGCGATACTCGATACCGGATTTCGTGCCCGTGATCCGAATAATCTCGTCCGCGAATTCTTTGATCGTCATCTCGCGGGGGTTACCGATATTCACCGGCTCATGAAAATCGCTCATCGCCAGTCGGAAAATGCCGTCGATTAAATCGCTGACGTAACAAAAAGAACGTGTTTGCGAGCCATCGCCGAAAATCGTCAGCGGTTTACCGGTCAGGGCCTCACTGATGAAAGCCGGTACCACTCGGCCATCGTGCAGCCGCATCCGCGGGCCATAGGTATTAAAGATACGCACGATTTTGGTATCGACGTCGTGATAGCGGTGATACGCCATCGTCATGGCTTCGGCAAAACGCTTGGCCTCATCGTAAACGCCGCGCGGGCCGATCGGGTTCACATTTCCCCAGTAATCTTCCTTCTGCGGATGCACCAATGGATCGCCATAGCACTCCGACGTTGAGGCGAGGATGAATGTCGCCTTCTTGTCCTTGGCCAAACCGAGCGTATTATGCGTGCCGAGCGCTCCCACTTTCAAAGTGGGGATCGGCAGCTCGAGATAATCAATCGGGCTGGCTGGAGAGGCGAAATGGAAGACGAAATCGATCTTTTGCTCGGGTAAGAAAATGAAGTTTGAAACGTTGTGACGAATAAAATGATAATTTTCGTTGCCCGCCAGATGACCGATGTTCGCGACATTGCCGGTCACCAGGTTATCGATGGCAATGACGCGGTGTCCTTCCGCCAACAAACGATCGGTCAAATGAGACCCAAGAAAACCGGCCCCACCGGTTACCACCGAAACGGCGTTATTAGAGACAGACATGCTGGGTCATCTTTCTAATTCAGGCTACCCTGACTGACGAGCAATTTCCGCTTGCTCAAGAAGAATAACCAACAAAGAACACGAAGGGAATATATTGAAAATTCGAAAGGGAAGATGTGCGCTAAGCACCCCTAATAGCCGTGAATAGAATTCGCTGAGTTTTTTAGTGTATTTCGCGTGTTGCTGAGTCAGTTTTAGCGTCTCTCAGGGTATTTGGCGGATGAAAACAACCATGCGCATTCTTTCCGGCATTCAACCGACCGGCATTCTTCACATCGGCAACTACTTCGGCATGATGCGGCCGGCGATCGCCCTCCAGGATGAAGGCGAAGCGCTCTACTTTATCGCCGACTATCACGCGCTCACCAGCCTGCGCGATCCCCTCGCCTTGCGCGAAAATAGCCGTCGCGTGGCCCTCGATTTCCTCGCTTGCGGATTGAATCCAGACAAAGCCGCCCTCTTCCGGCAAAGCGATGTGCCACAGGTCACCGAGCTGGCCTGGATTCTCTCGACCATAACCCCGGTCTCGCGACTTGAGCTGGCGCATTCT
>QHPU01000020.1 GCA_003219175.1 Verrucomicrobiota bacterium
ACCTGGCCGGTCTCGGCTTCGGCGCGTTCTTTCAAGGCAGCCTTGCGCGAGAGCTTAACCCGGCCCTTGTCATCGATGCCGATGCATTTCACCCAAATGACGTCGCCCACTTTGGCTACGTCTTCGGTGCGTTTCACTCGGAAATCAGCCAGCTCGGAAATATGCACGAGCCCGTCTTTGCCTGGGAAAACCTCGGCGAACGCCCCGAATTCCTTGGTTGAAACGACGCGACCCTGATAGGTCTGGCCGATTTCAATCTCACGTGTCATCCCGCCGATGATCTCCTTCGCTCGCGCCATCGATTCTCCACTGGTCGCATAGATATGGACCGAACCATCATCCTCAATATTAATCTCGGCGCCAGTCTCGGCCACAATACCCTTGATCGTTTTGCCGCCCGGGCCAATGAGCGCGCCGATCTTCTCCGGATTAATCTTGATTGTCTCGATCCGCGGCGCGTATTTCGAAAGCTCCGGCCGCGGTTTCTCGAGCGCACCGCGCATGAGCTCGAGAATTTTGCTGCGCGCTTCTTTCGCCCGCTGGATCGCTTCGCCCAGGATTTTCAGGCTGATGCCAGGCAATTTTAGATCGAGCTGGTATCCGGTGACGCCTCTGCCTGTGCCACAGAGTTTAAAGTCCATATCGCCGAAATGGTCTTCGGAACCGATGATGTCCGTGAGTAATTCGTAACGTTTGAGTTGATCGCCGTCGTATTCGGTCACAAGGCCAACCGAAATTCCCGCGACGACATCTTTCATGGGCACGCCCGCGTCCATCAGCGCGAGCATCCCGCCGCACACACTCGCCATTGAAGTTGAGCCATTGGATTCCATGACTTCACTGGAAACACGAATAGCATAACGAAATTCATTTTCGCTCGGCACGACCGGCTCGATGGAACGTTCTGCTAACGCGCCGTGACCGATCTCGCGCCGGCTGGCGCCGCCAAATCTTCCCGTTTCACCGACAGAAAACGGCGGGAAATTATAATGCAGCAGAAAGCGTTTCGATTGTTCGCCGCCGCCGTAGGCATCGATCATCTGCGCTTCTTCGATCGGAGCGAGAGTAGCCAGCGCCAGGGCCTGCGTTTCACCGCGCTGGAAAATGGCTGAGCCATGTGCCCGCGGAAGCACCGCGACTTCACAGCTGATCGGACGCAAATCCTGGTAACCGCGCCCGTCCATTCGCTTCTGTTTTTCCAGAACGCTGACACGGAAGGCCTTTTTCTGGACATAATCGAATGCCTGCGAGATCGCGAAATCGTCCGCCTCCGGGTATTTTTCTAAGACCGCTGCTTTTACTTCTTCGCGCAGCGCGTCGACCGCTTTCGAGCGCGCAACTTTGCCCTGCGTATAAAGCGCGCCCTCGATCCGGTCCCCCGCCACCCGATACGCAATCTCGAGCAGCTCCGGTTTTACGCTCAAGAGTGGCATCTCGCGTTTGGGTTTTCCGACCTGCGCCGCCAATTCTTTTTGCGCACGGATCAACTCTAGGGCGTGCCCCTGCGCGAACTCCAGCGCATTCAGGAACTCTGCTTCCGGCAACTGGTCGGCAGTCCCTTCGATCATGATGACATCATTTTCGGTGCCGACGTAGATCAAATCGAGATCACTATGCACGCGATCGGTGTGAGTGGGATTGGCAACGAACTGGCCGTTGACCCGCCCAACCCGCACCGCACCGATTGGTCCCTTGAACGGAATGTCGGAAACGCACAACGCCGCAGAGGCACCGTTGATCGACAGAATATCCGGATCATTTTCGCCATCGGCGCTGAGCAGAATGGAAATGACCTGAGTGTCGTAAAAATAGCCTTGGGGAAAGAGAGGACGCAGTGGCCGGTCGGTCATACGCGAGGTGAGCGTCTCCTTTTCCGTGGGACGTCCCTCGCGTTTGAAGTAACCGCCCGGAAACTTTCCTGCCGCCGCCGCTTTCTCGCGGTAATCGACGGTGAGTGGGAAGAAATCCTGGCCTTCCTTAACGACGGTAGCCGAGACTGCGCTCGCCATCACCATGGTTTCACCGCACGAAACCACGACCGAGCCATCGGCCAGTTTGGCGATCCTGCCTGTTTCAATAGTTATCGAATTGGCGCCTACTTGCGCCGTGACCTTATGTTGCATGTTTAATTTCCTGGATGTGCGAGAATCCAGGCCGGTCACCCTGATTGTAGGTGTCAATTCCGAAACGCGTTTCGGCCCTGAAACCTAAAACCCAAGGTGTCTTTTCGGCCTGGTCTTGCAGTTTTATTTTCGTCCCGCTGCGAACTACTTCCGAAGGTTCAGTTTATCGATTAGCTTCTTGTAACGCTCGCTTTTCGAGCGACTTAGATAATCGAGAAGACTGCGACGCTGCGCGACCATTTTCAAAAGGCCGCGCCGCGAAGAATGGTCCTTCGCGTTAGTCTTAAGATGTTCGGTCAATTGCGCGATCCGCTTCGTCAGCAACGCGACTTGGACGTCAGCGCTGCCCGTGTCCTTCTCATGCAATTGGAACTCCTTGAGATCCGCCGTTTCGGTGTTCTCAGCCATAAACGAGGCCGCTATTGTAGATTAAGTCCGTCGAATCGCAAGTGACGTGGGCGGCGGCTAACAACCGCGGAAAGGACCGTCCGGCTGGAACCGATGGCGCGACGCGCAAGATCGTCTTTGATGGCATTCGCGAATTATTGATGTCACTCTGACGAATAGCGGGTCTCATTCATGACAACGGCGGATCAACGGGTACACGACGAGCACGGCCCATTCACCTACCGGGATGCGCGTCGTCTTCTAATCCTCATCGTGATCGTTATCGCCGGCTGGCTGCTGTTGCGCGCACTCGTGCCGGTATTGTTACTTTTTGGAATCGTCATCTTGCTGGCGATGGTATTGAACCCGCTTGTGGTCGCCTTGGAACACCGCCGCGTTCCACGACCAATCGGTGCTGCGCTCGTCCTGATCGCGCTGGCAACGATCGCAGTCTTGGTCGTCGCGGTGGCTGTTCCCACATTTACCAATGAACTGCAGTCCCTGATCCAGCGTCTGCCTGGAGCGTGGCAATCGATCCGTGGCCAAATCGCTGACTTTGCCGGACGCTATCCCGCGTTGCAAAACGCCCTGCCCCAAGCCGATCAAATCGCCACTACTGTCGGCAATCAGGCTGGCACCATGGCTAACGTGCTCCTGCGTTCGACTCTTGGAGTGGTTGGCGGTGTCTTTGTTTTCGTCTTCTCCCTGCTGGTCCTGATTTTTGTTTTGGCGAACCCAAAACCGCTCGTGACCGGCTATCTCGCACTAATCCCGGACCGCCATCGCGACAAAGCCCAGCGCACCCTTATCCGAATGATGGACCAAATGACGGCATGGGCGCGAGGCGTCGCGATCAATGGCGTGATCACGGGGGCCTCGACCGGCATCTTGTTGTGGGCGGTGGGTGTGCAGCCAGCTTTCGTCTTTGGTGTCCTGGCATTTTTTGGCGAGTTCCTGCCAAACATCGGACCCGTCCTGGTCGCATTTCCTGTCCTCTTCGTCGCTTTAAGCATCAGCTTGACGAAATTCTGGCTTGCGCTCGCTGCAATCCTGTTTGTGCAGCAGATCGAGGTAAACTTCCTCGTCCCCTACATTCTCGGCAGAGAAATGCGATTGAATCCTGTGATGATTCTGTTTTTCACCGTTGCAATGGGCTGGCTCTTTGGATTGGCCGGCGCAATTTTAGCGCTGCCCGCAGCGGCGCTAACCAAAATTGCGATCGAAGAATTTTATTTACGTCCACGACGCGTCGANNNNGTAGCGCCTTCGCGCAGAAAATTTCCCTGGTTGGCGGGACAGTCATTAACCCAGCGGGCGACAAAACGATCGAAAACGCCGTTGTTGTGATCAACGGCGACAAGATTGAGAGCGTTGCCAGCCGCAAGGAGAGCGGTGTCCCGGTTGGATCTAAATGGGTCGAATGCGACAAGAAATTTATTCTGCCCGGCTACATCGACACGCATGTGCACTTTTTCCAGTCGGGCGACCTGTTTACACGGCCGGATGGAGCGGATTTCAACAACGTGCGGCCGTACAAGGATGAGGTCGCGTGGATTAAATCGCATTTAAACGACACATTCGCGCGCTATCTCCGTTGCGGCATTACCAGCGTGGTTGATGTTGGCGGGCCGATGTGGAATTTCGAGGTTCGAAAGATTGCCAATTCAACCGCGAAAGGGCCGCGTGTGGCCATAGCCGGACCGCTGATTTCCAGTGTGTCCCGCGAGAAGCTCGACCTGGGTGATCCGCCTATCGTCAAAATCGATACTCCCGATCAAGCGCGGGAGTTCGTCCGCAAACTGGCGGCGCAAAATCCAGATCTCGTTAAAATTTGGTACATCGTCGATCAGGATCATACGGTCGACTCGTTTCGGCCGATCGTTCGCGCGACCGTTGACGAGAGTCACGCCCACAAAATTCGCGTGGCCGTTCACGCCACCGAACTGGAAACGGCCCGCGCCTCCGTGGAAGAAGGCGCCGACGTTCTTGTCCACAGCGTCATCGACAAGCCGGTCGACGACGCGTTCGTGAAGCTGTTGAAAGATCGACACACAATTTTGTGTCCCACGCTGGTGGTGTTCGAGCGCTACGGCCGCGTGTTCGCCAACAAGTTAAATCTGACCCCGGAAGAAAAAGCGTGGGGAAATCCCGAAGTGATCGCGTCGCTTGATGTGACAAAGATTCCGCCGGATAAACTGCCGGACCGGATCAAGACGGCGCTGGCCAAGCCGGAAGACGCGCTCGATCGGATCAAGAAAACCTACGATATCGCGCTCAAGAACTTGAAAACGCTGGAGGATGCCGGAGTAACAATTGCGGCCGGCACTGATGCTGGAAACATCGGCACGATTCACGGTCCGGCGTTGTTCCGCGAGTTTCAATTGATGAAAGAAGCCGGATTGACGCCAATGCAGATTCTGCAATGCACGACTGCGAACGCCGCGCAATTGTTCGGCGGCGAAATCGGGACGCACATCGGCAAGATCGAAAAAGGATATTTCGCCGATCTTGTGATTTTGAAATCAAATCCAGCCGAAGACATCGCCCACGCATCGGATATTGACGGCGTAATCAAAAACGGGGTGTTGTATCCGGCGGCCGAATTGTTACCGAACTAAACTCAACGCGAAGGAATCAAAATTATGGCTGAAGTAATCATCGAGACAATCAAGAACGGTCCTTACATTGTGAATGGGCCGGTGGAGTTAATGGATGCGGACGGGAACAAATTTCCTGTCGAGAAACGGATGGCCCTTTGCCGTTGCGGCGCCTCCACGGAAAAGCCGTTCTGCGACGGGACGCATTCGAAGATTGGATTTCAGGCGGCGGAAAAAGCAGTGCCCGAATCTGCTGAGAAATAGAGCGGGGGAAGCCAAGGTCGTCGCTGTCGAAATCAACTCGGAGTTCCACCATTCGAACGAATGCCGTTAAACGCCCTGGCGACCAAGTATTCCGTATTTAAATGAGAATTTGGTTACTCATTATCGCCGGCGCGCTTGGCCTCACGACTTTGCCGAACCTATTCAGTACCGAGCCAGTTAAGCAAACGCCGAAAAGACCGGTGACGGATGAATACCAGGGTGGGTTAAAGGTTCAGGACGATTATCAGTGGCTGGAGAAAGATGATGATCCGGCGGTGAAAGCCTGGTCGGACGCGCAAAATCAGCGAACCCGGAAGTATCTCGATCAATTGCCGGATCGTGTCGCGATTGAGAAGCAACTGACCGATTGGTACGCCAAAACTTCGCCGAGTTATTCCGGAATTGTTTCCCGGCCGGGCATTTTATTTGCCTTCAAGTTCCAGCCACCGAAGCAACAGCAAATGCTGGTGACTCTGTCGTCTGCCGACGATTTGAAATCGGAGAAAGTGGTGCTTGATCCGAACAAGCTGGATCCCACAGGAAAGACGGCGATCGATTGGTTCGTTCCATCACGCGACAGCAAATATGTCGCGATGTCGATTTCGCAAGGCGGCAGCGAAGACGGAACGCTTCGCATTTACGAGACCGCCACCGGCAAAGCGCTGAAGGACTCGGTCGCGCACGTGCAATATCCAACCGCCGGTGGCAGCGCAGCGTGGAACGCCGACGGAACCGGCATTTATTACACCCGTTTCCCCCGCAAAGGCGAACGGCCGGATGCCGACCTGAATTTTTATCAGCAGGTTTATTTTCACAAAGTCGGCACTAACGACGCCGAGGATACTTATTCAATCGGCAAAGATTTTCCCCGCATTGCCGAGATTAACCTTCAGGCGTCTCACGACGGAGAATACATTCTGGCGACGGTCGCGAATGGCGACGGGGGCGATTTCGCGCATTACCTGCTCGGGCCGGAAGGAGACTGGAAGCAGCTGACGCAGTTCAGCGATCAGATTAAGTCCGTGCGTCTCGGTCGCGACAATGCGCTTTACTTGCTTTCCCGGGCCGATGCGCCGCGCGGAAAAATCCTGCGGGTATCGCTGGATGGTCCGGAACTGGCCAATGCAACCACAATCGTTGCGGCTGGCGAGGCGGTAATTCAGTTCATCGAGCCAACGGGTGACGCTCTTTACCTCGGTGATCTCCTCGGCGGCCCGTCACAAATCCGTCGTGTCGGCCTCGATGGTAAAAACGAAACGATCGTTCCGATTCCACAAATCTCGGCTGTGACGGAAATGGAATCGCTGGAAGATAATTCGCTACTCTTTCGCGATGTCAGTTACACCGAACCGGCAGCGTGGTTCCATCTTGGAGGGAACGAGCCACCGAAGAAAACCGTGCTGGTCAACAACTCTCCGGTGTCGTTCGCCGACATCGAAGTGAGCCGCGAAATGGCAACTTCAAAGGACGGGACAAAGGTTCCGCTCAACATCCTTCGCAAGAAAGGAACGAAGCTCGACGGGAACAATCCCGCGCTGCTTTACGGCTACGGCGGGTACAGCCTCAGCATGCAACCGAACTTTGATTTTGTACGCCGGCTTTGGTTCGATCGTGGCGGCGTTTATGTGGTGGCGAATATTCGCGGTGGCGGCGAGTTCGGCGAGGAATGGCACAAGGCCGGTAACCTCACGAAGAAACAAAACGTCTTCGATGATTTCGCCGCCTCGGCTGAATATTTAATTAAGGAGAAATGGACGCGTCCGGAGAAGCTGGCCATCCTTGGCGGCAGCAATGGTGGGTTGCTGATGGGCGCAATGTTGACGCAACATCCCGCTCTGGTCCGCGCGGTGGTATCAGCGGTCGGAATTTACGACATGCTGCGAGTCGAACTGGCTCCGAACGGAGCCTTTAACGTGACTGAGTTCGGGACAGTGAAGGATCCGGACCAGTTCAAGGCCCTGTACGCTTACTCGCCTTATCATCACGTCAACGGTGGCACCAAATACCCGTCGATTTTGTTCATGACCGGCGCGAACGATGGTCGTGTTGCGCCGTACCATTCGCGCAAAATGCTGGCGCGTTTGAGTGAAGCCAACAAATCAGACAATCCGATCTTGCTGAGGACTAGTGCTAGTTCGGGACATGGAATTGGCACGGCGTTGAGCGAGCGAATTAAACAGCTCGCGGATCAATATTCGTTTTTCTTCGCGCAGCTCGGGATGGTACGGCCAGATTGAATTCGCTCCTGTAGTGGCAGGCGTATCGCCGGCAGGCTGTCTCCACAGCGAACACAACCTTGGCGCTACTGATCCAACGAATCCGTGATCGAACTTGTCGGGCGGCGATTTTCGCCGCCGACTTTGTTTCGGTGGCGGCCAGAATGGCCGCCCTATAGTCTTGTAATCGCAAGGTTGGCCCGGTACAAGCTGCATTTTGAAGTATGGCGGCTGGAAACGTCAGGTCCGGGTTGCGCTTTACCGCGCTAATCGTCGTGATTTTGGCGTGTCTTGCGTCCGTGCGAGCGCAGGAACGCGAATCGCCTGGACACGGGGCTTTCGGTGTGCCGCTGCAACCATTTCTGGCCGGCCAATCAGCTAGCGACTCGACCCGACCCGAACCTATGCGTGTCGCGTACTACGCCCCCCGCGCGCAACCCACGCCGGCACCGCGTGCTGCAGCGGTAGAGGAAGACAACGACGACGCTGAGATCGCGAACGAGTCTGCCATCGTTCATTCGAACCGCCCGATGGTGGAAGGTAGCCGGGCCGTTCTGCGCAATGGAATTGCCTATGCCCCGTCAGAGGCGCCGGACAATATCAAAAATGCGATCTGGGCCTTGAATTCGTTGCGGCAAAAACCATACGTCTGGGGCGGCGGTCACGGTTCCTTCAACGATCACGGTTACGATTGTTCCGGGGCGGTTTCGTTCGCCTTGCACTACGCCGGATTACTGGATGCCCCCTTACCCTCGAGTGACCTTCGTCATTACGGCCGACGCGGTCGCGGCCGCTGGATAACCGTTTACTCGCGGGACGGACACGCGTTTGCCATCATTGCCGGTCTTCGCCTCGATACCACCGACATGCGTGATGGCGATGCGGTCGGTCCGCGTTGGTACGCGGAGGGACGCGACACGCGTAGATTCGTGGCACGTCATCCCGCCGGCTGGTAAGGATCGCGAGCGCGCACGGTACCGGACCCGGTCTTGAATGACAGCCCGCCAAAGGAGGGGTAAATTTGTGATTACGAATGTATCCGCCCAAGCTGAATAACATCATCAATCTGTTTGAGTCGCTTCCGGAAGACGAGCGACGTGAGACGCTAGTTTCGTACGCGGATAATGCGAAGAAACAAGAGCCACACGCCGGCGAACAATTTGATTTGCAGGACATTCGCAAGGACGAGGAATGCGCCGACACGGTCGGCGTTTATTTGCACGTCGATGAAAAGGGCGAGGCTCATATCCGGATGACACTCGGGCCGGAGGTGCAAACTCTGACCCGAGCGATGACGGCAATTCTTTGCAAGGGACTGGAAGGCGCGACTCCACAGGAAATTCTGGATTTGCCGAGCGATTTCGTAACGCGAATTATCGGCGCCGAACTGGTGCGCGTCCGCAGCCAAACGACGTATTACGTGCTAACGCGGATCAAGGGCATTTGTAAGGTTTACCTGGATCGCCAGCGTATGGCTCAAGCGCAAGTTGCATAAACGGAGTTAGCCAAAATGGCTGACTTCCATCTCTGCAAGGCGGGCGTGTAGTTCCACGTGACGCGGTCGCCTTTTCATCTATCATTCCCGCCGCGCAGATGCCGCGAAACAACGAGCTCAAGAAAATCCTACTCATTGGCTCCGGTCCAATCGTGATCGGGCAAGGCTGCGAATTTGATTATTCCGGGGTGCAGGCCTGCAAGGCCCTGCGCGAGGAGGGCTACCAGGTGGTGCTGGTGAACTCGAACCCGGCCACGATCATGACCGACCCGGAGTTCGCCGATCGTACCTATATAGAACCGATTACGGCCGAGGTGATCGAGGCCATTATGGAACGGGAGAAACCGGACGCGATTTTGCCTACCATGGGCGGCCAGACGGCGCTAAACGCGGCCATGGCGCTGAATCGCAACGGCGCGCTCGCCCGGCACAACGTGAAGTTGATCGGTGCCAATGCCCAGGCCATCGCCAAGGGCGAAGATCGCCAGCTCTTCAAGGAAGCAATGTTGCGGATCGGGCTGGATGTGCCGCGTTCTGGTATCGCGCACTCCGTCGAGGACGCCGAGAAGATCGGCGATTTGATCGGGCGTTTTCCGCTGATTATTCGGCCAGCCTTTACCCTTGGCGGCAGTGGCGGTGGGATCGCCTACAACCGCGAGGAGTTGGCGGAAATTGCCGGCCGCGGGCTTGCTACTTCGCCGGTTAACGAGGTTCTAATCGAAGAATCGTTAGTTGGCTGGAAAGAATTCGAGATGGAGGTGATGCGCGACCGCGCGGACAACTGCGTGGTTGTTTGCTCGATCGAGAATTTTGATCCGATGGGCATTCACACCGGCGATTCGATCACGGTCGCCCCGGTGCAAACACTAACCGACAAGGAATTCCAAATGATGCGCGATGCGGCTTTCGCGGTGATTCGCGAGATTGGCGTCGAGACCGGCGGATCGAACATTCAGTTCGCAGTTAATCCGGAAAACGGGCGCATGGTCGTGATCGAAATGAACCCGCGCGTCTCGCGTTCGAGCGCGCTGGCATCGAAGGCGACAGGGTTCCCCATTGCAAAGATCGCGGCCAAACTGGCGGTCGGATATACGCTGGACGAAATCAGGAACGATATTACCCGCGAGACGCCGGCCAGTTTCGAACCGACGATTGATTATTGCGTGGTTAAAGTCCCCCGTTTCACTTTCGAAAAATTTCCCCAGGCCGATCCGACTCTGACCACGCAAATGAAAAGCGTGGGCGAAGCGATGGCCATCGGCCGCACGTTTAAGGAAGCGCTACAAAAGGCGTTGCGCAGTTTGGAAATTAAACGCTTCGGTTTGATCGGAGATGGGAATGAGAAACAAGTCGATGCGGAGACGTTGCGCTTGAGGCTGGCGGTGCCGAATGCCGAGCGAATTTTTTATATCGGCCAGGCGTTTCAGAGCGGCATGTCGGTAGAAGACGTTTTCGAACTAACGAAGATTGATCGCTGGTTCCTGCGGAATGTCGAGCAGATCGTTGAGGAAGCGAGCCATCTCCGGCGGGCGGACAAAACAGCGGCCAATTACTGGGGCGTAGGCTTCCAGCCTGTGGGAACGACAGGCGTCCCGCCTGTCGCAATGTCAGAATTTCGTGGCGTCGACCCACACGCGCCAATTGTCCAAACCCGACGCCGTCTCCCTCACTGGGAACAACAGGATGCAACGTATTTCATCACCTTCCGTCTGGCCGACGCTATTCCGCAGAAATTGCTTCGGCAATGGAAAGAAGAACTGGAAACTTGGAGAAAATTCCATCCGGAACCCTGGGACGCTTCGACGAAGTACGAGTATCAAACGCGATTTCAGGATGCGCGTGAGGAGTGGCTCGATCAAGGCCATGGCGAATGCATCCTTCGCCAGCCGCCGATTGCGGCAACGATTGCCAGCTCCCTGCGTCATTTCGACGGCGATCGTTATGCGCTCGACTCGTTCGTGGTTATGCCAAATCACGTCCACGTCTTGGTACGCCCGCATGACGGCCGCTCCTTGTCTGAAATCCTGCATTCCTGGAAATCGTTCTCGGCAAAAGAAATCAACAAGCTCCGGGGGCGCTCGGGAACTGTTTGGCAGGACGAGAATTACGATCGAATGGTGCGCGATTTTGCGGAGTTGGAGCGATATCGCGGCTACATCAAAAGAAATCCCGAGGCGGCAAAGCTGGGCGAAGGGGAATTCATTTTGGAGCAGAATGAAGATGCCGGAGGCGAGACGCCTGCTCGCCCCACAGACAAGATGTCCGCGCCACGACAGTTGTCCGCGGCGCGGCTCCTTCGCGCAAAGAAGCTCGGTTTTTCGGATAGGCAGCTGGCGATCGCAAAGGGGAAGGCGGAAAATGAAATAAGGTCCAAGCGTATCGCGGATAAAATCACTCCCACTTATCGACTGGTCGATACTTGTGCTGCGGAATTCGAAGCCTACACGCCGTATTATTATTCGACCTACGGCGACGAGAACGAGCGGCGCGAAAGCGGGAAGCGCAAAATCATGATTTTGGGCGGCGGGCCCAATCGCGTCGGTCAGGGGATCGAATTCGATTATTGCTGCGTCCACGCCGCTTTCGCCCTGCGCGAACTGGGGTTCGAAACCATCATGGTGAATTCGAATCCGGAAACGGTCTCGACCGATTACGACACCAGCGACAAACTTTATTTTGAGCCGCTGACCCTCGAGGACGTGCTCAATATTTACGACCAGGAAAAACCGGATGGCGTGGTTGTTCAGTTTGGCGGGCAAACGCCGCTCAATCTCGCCGATGGATTGAAAGCGGCCGGCGTTCCCATTCTCGGAACTCAGCCGGAGAGCATCGAAATGGCGGAAGACCGCAAGCTTTTCGCGGTCATGCTCGACAAACTTGGTTTGCGCCAGACGCCAAACGGTTCGGCTGTGAGCATGGAAGAGGCGGTCGCCATCGCCAATCGCATCGGATATCCAGTTCTCGTTAGGCCATCATTCGTCCTGGGCGGGCGGGCGATGGAGCTCGTTTACAACGATAAGGATTTGGAACGGTACATGGAAAGTGCCATCGAAGTTTCGCCCGACCGGCCGGTGTTAGTGGACCGTTTCCTCGAAGACGCGATTGAAGTAGATGTCGATTGTATCAGCGACGGCGAGACCACCGTGGTCGGCGCCATCATGGAGCACATCGAACAGGCCGGAATTCACAGCGGCGACAGCGCCTGTGTCATCCCGACTTTTTCGCTAACGAAAACTGTGCTAGCCGAAATTTCTTCCGCGACCAAGGCAATGGCGCGCGAGCTGAGCGTGCGTGGCTTGATGAATGTGCAATTCGCGGTCAAGGGCAAGGACGTTTATGTGCTTGAGGTGAATCCGCGTGCCTCGCGCACGGTGCCGTTCGTCAGCAAGGCGATCAGTGTTCCGCTGGCCAAACTGGCAGCCAAGGTGATGGCCGGAAAGACTCTGCGCGAACTTGGCTTCACCAAAGAGATCGTGCCGAAGCATTTCTCGGTGAAAGAAGCGGTTTTCCCATTCCTGCGTTACCAGGGTCGGGATATTTCGCTTGGACCGGAAATGAAATCGACTGGCGAAGTGATGGGCATCGATCACGACCTCGGTCTGGCCTACGCGAAGTCGCAGATGGCCGCGCCACCACCGTTGCCCAAATCAGGTAACGTTTTCGTCAGTGTCCAGGATTCGGACAAAACCTCAGTCGTTTCGGTGGTGCGCGATTTTGTCGCGCTCGGTTTCGGAATCATTGCAACCAGTGGAACCGCGACCGCGCTCGAAGCTGCGCGGGTCCCGGTAACGCGCGTCTACAAGATTCGCGAAGGGCGTCCCAATGTTCTCGACCGAGTGAAAAACGGGGACATCAGTTTCATCATCAACAGTCCGAGCGGCAAAATTCCGCGCGAAGACGAGGTCACGATTCGCAACGCCGCCATCGCGCAGAAAATTCCGATCATGACGACCTTGCGCGCGGCCCAGGCCAGTGTTTACGGGATCCGTTCGCTCCAAAAGAGCAAACTGAAAGTCCGATCACTGCAAGAATATCACGCGAAAAAATAGAGCTGCGCTATGGTGCGGAAATGAAAACGATTTTTCTGACGTTGTTGAGCAGCATGGTGGCACTGGGGTCGCTGATCGCCCAGGATTCGCCGGCCGCCAACAAGGAAGAAGTCGCCGTGATCAAAACGAACGCTGGAGAAATGGTGGTGCAGTTCTGGACCGACGCTGCGCCTGAGACTATCGCGAATTTCAAGAAGCTGGCCAAATCCGGTTTTTACAACGGCACCATCTTCCACCGCATCGTCAAGAATTTCATGATCCAGGGTGGCGATCCGAACTCGAAAGATCCGGCGAAAGAGGCGATTTACGGCGAAGGTGGCCCTGGTTACAAAATCAAAGCGGAGTTTAACGATCATTCGCATGAGCGCGGGGTGATTTCGATGGCTCGGGAACCAGATCCGGACTCGGCCGGTTCACAGTTTTTCATCTGTCTCGCCCCCGTTTCCCGGCTCGATCATCAGTACACGACCTTTGGCAAATTGATCAAAGGCCTGGACGTGCTCGATAAGATCGGTGACAACCCGGTGACAATGCAACATGGCGAGCGCAGCAAGCCGACTCAGCGGATCACGATCGAGAGTATAAAGATCGTGCCGGCTGATTCGGTGAAATAGCTACGCGCCTTCTGTCATGTCGAGCGAAGCCGAGACATCCCGAGAATCTACCTTAAAGGTCTCGCAACGGGATCCCTCGACTTCGCTCGGGATGACAAAAATCGCTCTCATTCAAATGCGCTGCGGTCCGGAGCCGCCAAAAAATTTTGCGCGCGCCATCGATTTCATTCGCGACGCCGCAAAAAACGGCGCGGGGATCGTTTGCCTGCCAGAACTGTTTCGTTCGCACTATTTTTGCCAAACGGAAAATCATGACAACTTCTCGTTAGCCGAAACGATTCCGGGCCCTTCCACAGAAGCGCTGACGAAGCTGGCACGTGACCTTGGCGTCGTCATTGTTGCATCCCTCTTTGAGAAACGAAGCGCTGGTCTTTATCACAACACCGCCGCGATCATCGACCCCAACGGCGAGTTACTTGGCAAATATCGCAAGATGCACATCCCCGATGATCCGCTTTACTATGAGAAGTTCTATTTTGCGCCGGGCGATCTTGGTTTTCAGAGCTGGAAAACGGCGCGCGGAAATCTCGGTGTCTGCATTTGCTGGGACCAATGGTATCCAGAAGCGGCGCGCCTGACCGCGTTGCGCGGCGCGGAGATCATTTTTTATCCGACAGCGATCGGCTGGCATCCGAAGGAGAAGAAGGAGTTTGGCAGGGCGCAGCATTCTTCGTGGGAAACGATTCAACGTAGTCATGCCATCGCGAACGGTTGCTATGTCGCGGCGGCGAATCGCGTTGGGCATGAAGCACCCGCCGGCGGTGATGGCATCGAATTCTGGGGCCAGAGTTTTGTCTGCGGCCCGGATGGCGAAATCATCGCCAAAGGTTCGGTTGATGGCGAAGAAATTGTGGCCGCAGAGATTGATTGGAAGCGGGTCAACGAACACCGGACCCACTGGCCCTTCCTGCGTGATCGCAGAGTTGATGCTTACGCTGGGATTCAGCAGCGACTGATTGATTAGTTCAGTTTCGCTTTCGCGATTCGGCGCGTAAAGTTGCCGTATGAAAACAAAATTTTTTCTCGGTGCGCTAACATTCTTTCTCGGTATTTGCCTGACCAGCGCGCAGGAACCGACGAAAGCGATTGCGGTCCTGCATCCAACCGCCGGCAACACCGTTGCCGGGTCAGTCACGTTCACCAAATCCGGCGATGAAATAAAAGTCGTTGCTGATATTACCGGTCTGACGCCGGGCAAACATGGTTTCCACATTCACGAATTTGGTGATTGCGCGTCTAGCGATGGAAGTTCCGCCGGAGGCCATTTCAAT
>QHPU01000021.1 GCA_003219175.1 Verrucomicrobiota bacterium
CTGCGCTCCCGCGATATTCAGCCGGATGTGTGAGCTTGAGCCATGCATTCCAAGCCCTCCAATGCTTCTCCCCCGCTGCCTTAATCGCTGGAAGAGCTCTTAACCTTCCATGCCCGCGCGCATCTGCGATTCCTTCTTCGAGGTCTGGAACCGCTCGCGCCATTCCTTCGAGGTTGTTACCCCAATTCCGGCAACAGTGCACGCGCCTTTGAGCGGCATCACCTCGCCGATTGCAGCACAAAGCCCGTTCAACCGTTTCGTCGTTGAACTCAAAACAATAACGCCAGCAACAACACGGCCAATGGTGCGCAGGCGCTCTTTAAAAACACTACCGGCCAGTCTAACACTGCTACCGGCATGAATGCGCTCTACAGCAACATCGGGGGCGGGAACAACGGCCTTCGGTACTAATGCCCTTTTTACCAACGCAAGCGGCAGCAGCAATACAGCCACAGGTTTTGGTGCTCTGCAGAAAAGTACCGGGAACAACAACATAGGATTAGGAGCTTCAGCCCGTATTTTCTTCTGTTTAACCTCTTTTTACCAATGAAAATGAGGTGGCGACCCTAACGGGATTCGAACCCGTGTTACCGCCGTGAAAGGGCGGTGTCCTAGGCCACTGGACGATAGGGTCGGCGAGCGCCAAATATCGAGACGGCGCCACACCTTGCAAGCTCGCAATGTGGGAGGGACCTTAGTATTCCGGCACCGCCGGCTGGGAGTCGCGGCGCTAAGGCCGCTCCATGCTCAGACTTGGCCACTCGTAGTGATCTTTTCAATCAAGACCGCTGTTCGGGCAGTCGTTTCCCGATGTGGTTGAAGGACGCGAAGTGCATTGGTAACGAGCTGTTCTCGCGCAGCTGCGTCGCGCAACAAACGGCGCGATGTGTCGATTAATTCCAGTAAATCTTGCACGCACACTGCGCCATTTTCTGCAATCAGCTGCTTTGCCAGGCTCGCAAAATTCTCCATATGCGGACCGAATATCACCGGTTTTCGGGCACTGATCGCTTCCACAGGATTTTGGCCGCCGTGCGCGGTAAGACTTTTTCCTATGAAAACAATCGTTGCAATCTCGTACCAATCCCGCAGTTCGCCCGTCGAATCGATGAGCAAACAGTCAAATCCCTCCGCGCCATTGGCCAAAGCGCTGCGCCGGATTGGCCGCAGGTTGTGGCTGCGCAGGGCCGCTTCGATTTCGCTGGCACGCTCGACATGACGCGGCGCCAGGAGGAGGAACAACTTGGGGAATTCAGATCGAAGTGCGCAGAAAACCTCAATCAACATCTTTTCTTCGCCCCGATGGGTGCTGCCCCCGAAGAGAATTGGACGCGTTGTCTCAGTTTTGATTAATCGCTGCACTTGGCCTGACGAATGTCGCGGATTGGAAACATCGTATTTGATATTACCAACCGCATGAATTCGCGGCGGCTTGACGCCAAGGTTTTTCCATCGTTCGGCGTCCTCGCTCGACGGCACGCAAACCAGATCGAGCCGGAGAAAAGTGGGTGCGACGAAAAACCTGAAGCGACGGAATCTTCGTTCCGAGCGCGGTGACAGGCGTGCGTTGGCCAGCACCACGGGAATTTCCCGTTTCCTCGCCTCTGCTACCAGATTTGGCCACACTTCCGCTTCGATCAGAACGATTCGTTGAGGCGCAATGACGCGAAAGGCCCGGCGCATAACCGGCCAAAAATCAAGCGGTGCATAGAGAACCTGCATCCATTCAGGCACAGATTTTTCCGCCAACGCATGCCCAGTCGTGGTGGTGGTGGTGAGGACGCACTCCAGATCGGGCCGTAGCGCGCGCAACTGCTTGGCCAGTTTCAATGCGATCAAGATTTCACCGACGCTGACCGCATGAATCCAAGTCGGATGTTTGCCGCGCAAACGTTCGCGAGACTCAGCCGAATAAAAACCGAGTCGCTGCCCGAAGTTTCTGCGGTAGCCGCCGCGGCGAAACATTTTAGAGAGATATCCAGGGAGAAACAGCAGAAGCCCAACCGGCCACAGCAGATTGTAGATTAACCGAATCATTTTTGGGGTTCCGCGAAAATGACCTCAGTCGTCCCGTAGCGACGCGCTCGCGTTATCTTCCAGTGCGGATGCTGCGGTAGACGCTCAGCCGGTCGTTTTTCGAGAACAAATATTCCGTGCAGAGAAAGAACGAGCGGGATCCGCCGATCATTCAATAGCAAATCCGTATACGCCTTCTCTCCGGGCACAGCTTCGTACGGTGGATCGGCAAAAATAATGTCGAAACGTCCGGTCGCATATTTCAAGAAATCGAACACATCTTGCATCCGGACGCGGCCGTTGACGCCGGTGACGGCAAGATTGCGCTCGATCGCGCGCGCAGCGTTTCGATTCGATTCGACGAAAACCACTGAGGCTGCGCCGCGACTCATCGCTTCGATGCCAAGACCCCCGGCGCCCGCGAAGAGGTCCAAGACTCGCGCTCCAATCACTTTCTCGCCCAGACTGGAAAAAATCGCAGCTTTCACCCGATCCATAGTCGGCCGAACTCCGGTTCGAGGGACTTTCAGTTGCAAACCACCTGCGCTGCCGGCAATGACTCTCACGGCACGGGCGAGGGCGACGGTGTATTCATCTCCGGATTCTTCTTTTTCTTGCCTTTGCCATGGCCGAGAAGTGCGTCGATGACGCCACCGAGGTTTTTGAGGTCGGCGCCGACCGCGCGTTCTACCAGATCGGTCTTCGGCTTCTCCACCGTGCCGCCGACGTGAAACTGAAGCGCATACTGACCGGGCTCGGAAGTTGCCACAAAATTCTCGCGAATCCCGCGAAACAATTGACTCCGAATCTTATCGTTGATCGCGAGAACAGAATCGAGCGCGAGCTTGCCGCCGCGCAACGAAATCGAACCGGTGGCGGTAAGACGCAGATTAGGAGAACGCAGAATTAGCTCATCAACCAGAACGGTATTGCCGTTCAGGTGAAATTTTGCTTCGGCTTGTTCGAGATCGAGCTGAGTCAACTCCTCGATTTGCAGCAGTTGCCCGATGGCCGCCAGAACCGCGAACTGCTGCACGCGGCCATTTTGCAGTAGAATGCTGCCGGAACCGGTCAATGCCTCGGGATCAGCCGTCTTTCCCGTTGCATCCAAAGTGCCTTCCAGGACACCACGGACGATGTCTCGCGACCCACCAGCTTCAGCTACTAATTGGTCTGCCTGTAGACGATGAAAGCTTGCGTGCACCGTGAAGGGCGAATCTTTCTCCTGCGGTGCCATCGAGAAATCGCCGGTCAATTGTCCCTTTGCGATTTGCGCGGTAAGCCCGGAGAGTGCGACTTCGTCTGGATTGTAACGAACCGGCGAACGGAGCGCGGATAGAAAGACGCGATCGCGCAGCGCAATATTGTTGATCCTAACCTGGCCTCGAATCGTCGTGATATCGCGCATTGATGAGGAAAATTGGACGCCATCGAACAAGGCGACATTTCGTTTTTCGCGATCCAGAAAATGAAAACTGCCATCGCTCAGCCGCACTTTTCTAATTTGTGGCCCGGTTGCGGTGCTTTCGCCCTTTGCAGGTTTGGTTTGCTTCGGCTCAGTTGCTGCGGGCGATGCCTCAACCACGTTTTCCGGCGGCGCGGTCGCAGTGGCTTCGGGTTGCGGGGGCGTTTCGGGTTCGGCGGGCGGTTCCCTCATCGGTACACGCCACTCGCCCGATTCGTTTTGCGGCCAGATTACCGCCGGCCCAATCAACGCGACTTCCTTAATCACCAGTGGTCGCCAAAAAATTGATCGCACTTTGACGCGAAGGCGAAAGTTTTTGGCCTCGAGAAATGGCGTTGCGTGAGCGTCGTTGAGCTGGGGGATGGTGATTCCACTAAGGTTCAGTCCACCCCAGGGAGTAACACTGATGCGTTGGATTTGCAGCGGCATCTTGAGACGTTGGCTGAGTTCCTGCTGAATCCGCTGTTGTGTGGTCTGAGATTGTACATACAGATTTGCTCCCAGCAGCGAGACAAGAAAAATCGCAACCACGACCACCAATAACCAACCGATGGTTCGCCTGAGGCCGAGCATCAAAAAACATTACCCAGCGCGTCAACGCAGCAAATCATTAGTGACCGAATCATTACTGGAGCCAATCATTGGTGAGCAAATCGTTTGAGCAGGACACAGTTGTTATTCTGAATCCGGCAGCGCGTAGCGACCGGGCAGGTCAATGGCGATCGCGTGTCGAAAAGGTGACGCGAGGAGCGACGTTACGCGCCACTTCACGAATCGGGGAAGCTGAGCTACTCGCGCGCAGGGCAGCGCGGGAGGGATTTAAGCGAATTGTCGCGGCTGGGGGCGATGGGACGATCAACGAAGTTGTTAACGGCCTCGCCGGGACCACGGCCGCGCTCGGTCTGTTGCCAATCGGCACCGTTAACGTTTTTGCGACCGAGCTTGGCCTCCCCTCGGGCGACCTGAAACAATGCTGGCAAATTATTTGTCATGGTCATACCCGAACAATTGATTTGCCCAATGCGAATGGGAAACATTTTGTTCAGCTCGCCGGTATCGGGCTCGACGCCCAGGCGGTGAAAGAGACCAGTGTCGCTCTCAAACGCAGCTTTGGACCGCTCAGCTATCTGGTTTCCGCGGCGCAGATTGCTTCCCGCCCGCCGCCGCATCTTGTCATCGAATCCAAAGGCGTGAAGAAGCTCGAAGGCTCATTCGTTCTCATCGGCAACGGCCGCCTCTATGGCGGGCCATTCCCGTTCTTTAAACGCGCCCTGATCGATGATGGTCTCCTCGATGTGGTCGTTTTCAAGCGCATCGGTTATCTCGATATTATTCGCTATTTGCAGGACGTGATCTTCAGCTCGTCTATCAGCATGCCTGACCTGGAGTATTTCCAGACCAAACGCCTCCGGGTTTCTTCCGAGGAAGAGGTCCCGGTCGAGGTTGATGGTGAATTGATCGGCAACTGCCCGGTCGAATTCCGGATGCGGGAACGCGGCCTCCGGGTATTTGCCCCAGTCTAATTTTCGTCATCCACGCGAATCGCCCGTCGACACCGCGGGGCGGGTGCGATAAAATTAGTGTATGCGCTTATCAGGGCGAAAGGCGTCGCGTTCTACACGCTTATGGGCGCCGCCGCAGCGCATTGTTCTGTTTTCTCTGCTCGCACTGAACGCCGCCGCGTTCATTGTCCAGCTTTTTCTCACCTCCTGGAACCAGCAGTTCGTTCTGGAATATCTTGCGCTGAGCAACCGCGGCATTAATGATGCCTACGCCTGGCAGTTTTTTACCGCGCCATTGCTCCATAACAACGTCTGGCATCTCGCCGCCGACATGCTGGTTCTTTATTTTATCGGCCGCGATGTCGAAGCCATCATCGGGCAGCGCCAATTTCTGTTCCTATATCTCTTTGGTGCCTTTAGTGGCGAGCTCGGTCATCTCTTTCTCATGCCGAGCAATTGCGCTCTCTTCGCCGGGAGCGGAGGCGTCACGGCAATATTTATCGCTTACGCCACGATTTTGCCGGAGTTGGAAATGACAACCCTGTTTCTCTTCATGGTGCCGGTGCGGTTGAAGGTGCGCCGCCTGGCCCAGATCGCGCTCGTGGGTGCCGTTGCCCTTTGGCTTTTTGATCGTTCTGGCGCGGTCGGTCACAGTGCTTTTGTCGGTGGTGCCATTGCTGGTTGGGTTTACGCCCATCTCCTCGGCTTTGGCCGTACCTCGTTCCTGCAACGCATTCTTCATCAGCGGCGTCTCGAAGCATCCCGGTTTCAATCGATGAACACCGATCAATTTGTCGCCGAGGAAATAGATCCGTTGCTGGAAAAGATTTCCCAGCGTGGTCTGGCAAGTCTGAGCCGGAGCGAACGCCGGCTTCTTGAACAGGCGCGCGAGAAGATGCTCTCGGAAAACGCGCCCTGAGTCCGACACGGCCACCTCTATAGAAGAATCGACGCACCTTTGGCGCGAAGCGGTCCTTGCGTGTTAATTCGAAGGCGCGATGAGTTCGCAGTCGCTCTGGATAAAATCAAAAGCGAAAGATTCACTGAATCCTGCGCAGGTCGAAACGACGCTGAACGCGCTTGCCGCCGCATGGGATGGTCGGCTTTCAGAATTTTTGCGCGATTTTCCTCTCGGCGAAGAAGCACTCATTCACCTTCTCGCTGTCTCCCAGATTTGTGCTGAGCGATTGGAACGCGATCCGACCCTTCTTCGCTGGCTGGCGCGTCGCGAGATTTCCGTGTCGGACCGGGGACCACGCCGAATGCGTGCTGAATTACAGAGCAGTTCGGAGTCAATTCAGGCGGAAAATTTTCGTGCGTTGCGTTTATGGAAAGCGCGCGAGATGACGCGGATCGCACTCCGCGAAATTACAGAGGCTTCTTCACTGGAAGACACGACGGCGGAGTTATCGTGTTTAGCCGGGGTCTGTCTCGAAACCGTTTACGGAGAATGCGACGCGCGACTCCGGACCCGTGTGGGCGACCCGCATACTGAATTCACCGTTTTCGGATTGGGCAAGCTTGGCGGGCGCGAATTGAACCACAGCTCCGACATCGATCTGATGTTTGTTTATGGCGAGGAAGGACAGGTTTCATCCCGGCTTTCCAATCATGAATGGCACAATCAGCTGGCGGAGCAGATCGTAAAATCTTTCTCCGGCGGCGAGCCCGCGTTGTTTCGCCTGGATCTGCGTTTACGTCCCGAGGGTTCGGCCGGTCCGCTCGCGCGTTCGCTCGAAAGCATGGAAAATTATTACGCGGGCTTCGGCGAAACCTGGGAGCGACTTGCGTTGATCAAGGCGCGCCGCGTGTGCGGCAGTAACGAGTTGGCCTACGAATTTCTGCGGCAACATCAGCCGTTCATTTTTCCGAAGAATCCCACACCGGAATTGCTCGATGAAATTGCTGCAATCAAACGCCGGATTGAACGAGAGATCCCGGCCGATGAGTTAGACGTTAAACTGGGTGCGGGCGGCATCCGCGAGATCGAGTTTGTCGTCCAAACGCTGCAATTCATCCACGGCGCGCATCAGGCCTTCCTGCAGGAGCAGGGAACCCTGAAGGCTTTGCGCGCCATCGCGCAGCTCGAATTGTTGCCGATCTCCGAGGTGCGCGTTCTCGACGATTCCTATCGGTTTTTGCGGCGCATCGAGCATCGCCTTCAGATCGAAGCAGAACGGCAAACACATTCCATTCCCGATGACCCGGTGAAACGTGAGCGGCTGGCGCGGAGTCTTGGTTTTGATTCTGCCGACTCGTTTCTCGCTGAGGTGAAGGCAAGCAATGAGCGTGTCCAAGAAATTTTCGATCGTCTCGTCGCATCCGGCACTGCTGCACCAGCGGTCAATCTCGAGATTTTTGCCGATCCGGCGCGTGCCACCCGAACGCTGAACGACCTTGCACAGGGGTCTGTATCCTTTCACGTCGCACCGCGCACCCGGCAGATTTTTCGCAAACTTCGCCCACTTCTCTTGGAAGAATTGGCGCGATGCGCCGATCCCGATGCCACTCTCATCGCGATTGTCCGTTTCGTTGAAGCTTTTGGTTTGCGCAGTCTGCTTTTCGAATTGCTCGCGACCAACCCGAAACTGCTCGAGCTGCTGGTGCGAAGCTTTGATGCCAGTTTTTTTGCCACCAATGTTCTAGTCCGTCATCCACATTTGCTGGAGGAAATTACCCGAAGCGCCACCCTCGATCGGTCCTTGTCGCTTTCGGAACATGCGACCGCGCTTCATCCTTTCGTCGAGCGCGGCGATCTCGGTGCCATTCGCGTGTATCGGCAAACGCAATTGTTGCGCACAACGATGCGCGATGTTCTGGGCCTCAGTGCCCTGCCGGATTTATGGCAGGAGATTACCGATATCGCGGAAGCTTGCCTTCTCGCGGCCACCGGAATCGCCGGTGCGAATAATCTGACCATTGTCGCGATGGGAAAATTTGGCGGCCGCGAACTGACCTACGCGTCCGATCTCGACTTGATGTTTGTTGGCGATGATTTTCGTGCTGCTCAAAATCTGATCACGGCGCTTTCGATTCCGAGCCCGGAAGGGGTGATTGCGACGGTTGATGCGCGCCTGCGTCCTGAGGGTGAAAAAGGACCGCTCGTCAGTTCGATTGAAGCCTTCGAAGCCTATTATCGTGATCGTGCTCAGTTTTGGGAAATTCAGGCGCTTACCCGCGCTCGTCCAGTAACCGGACCAGATCAGGAAAGCTTCCGGGAGATCGCGCACGCGGCCTGGTCCATCGCCGGCCGCGACCCTGATCTGTTTGAGAAGATCGATGCAATGCTACATCGAGTTCGCGCCGAACGGGGGAGCGGTAATGACACCCTCGATTTTAAGACTGGCGTCGGAGGAATCGTTGAGGCGGAGTTTCTCGTTCAGGCGCTGCAAATGCGAAACGATGTGCGTGAAACTTCCGTGCAACTGGCCATCGTGAAGCTTGCTGGCATTATCTCATCCGAAGACGTCGATCTCCTTGGGAGACACTACGAATTTTTGCGCCGACTCGAAACGGTTCTGCGACGTCGGCGAAATACCAGCGCGTCGTCTTTGCCTGCTGATCCAGCGGAGCAACGCAAGCTCGCCATCGGCATGGAATTCAAAGATCGCGAAACCTGGCAAAAGCGATGCGATCGAGCCCGCACAGACATTCACCGCATCTATGACAACTATTTTGGCAAATAATGGAGGGACGACCTCCGTGTCGTCTCTAAATTTTGGGACGGGACAGAGCCCGTCCCTCCAGGACTAATTTCTCAACAGCTTTAGCGTCAGGCTAGGCCTAAGAAATGCGCGATGGCGCGCAAAACGAGGAAGCTGACGAACATGCCAGTCGCCACGATCACGAACAGAATGGCAAGGGTTGCGATGACGAAGAACCAATCCGATACGCGCGCGTGTCGTGGCTTCTCTGTGTGGGCGAGAAACAACTCGTAATTTCGTTTGTTCGATTTGAACCAAAACGAAAATACGTCGCCCAGACCAGGAATGATTCCTACGATCTCGTTGATCAAAATGTTGAGCGACATTCGCGCCAGCAAAATTTTCGGCAGACCGCGGCGCGCCGCCTGAATCAAGACCAGCGCCGAAACAATTGCGGAAGCGGTATCGCCAATGCCCGGAACCAAACCGATCAGCGGATCGAGTCCAAACTTAAACTTTGAATTGGGCAAGGCGATTAGTTCGTCCATCACGATCGCGACCCATCGAAAAAGCGGTTCCAAACGCGTGCGTTTGTCCTTTTCCTCCGGCGGCAGGACTTCCCATTCGGCGTCGATTACATCGGTTTGCGTGCGCATATTATCAGAGTGCGACCGAGCAAAAGATCGCGTGAATTGACCGCCGCGACCAGCGCCCGATTTCCCGCGGTGATGGTGCGGAATCTATTTTTTTCCCGCAACCAGAAGAAAAGGCCGGCGATTTTCATCGGGAAAAAGAGGACGATCCAAGGCAGCCAGCCCCGGCGCTCGTAGCAATCAACCCTGGGCTCGAGGTCAAGAAAACCAGTCTCGAGCAGAGCATGAGCAAGACAAAAATAACCAACCGGATTAATGCGGCCGCCCGGATGGCAGCGCTCGCGGATGGGGAGCGGGTGAAACCGGCTGAAAAAACCGGTTGTGAGATAGCGCAGGCGCGAAGGCAAATTCAAGATATTAGGCGTGCTGATCACGGCGAGACCGCCCGGCTCGAGTACCCGAAAGATTTCGCGAAGCATCGGGCGAGTTTGTTCGAGGCGCTCAATCGTTTCGATACAGGTGACCAGAGAAAACCGACCATCGAGGTATGGCAATTTATCGGAATTGAGATCGACGATGTCCACCCTTTGGGTGGAATTTTTCATTAATGTATCGCTGTAATCACAAGCACTGGTGCGAAGGCCAAAACGCGCGCGAATGGCATTTACCAGTCCGCCGTCGCCACTTCCGATATCGAGTGCTTCGCCGGGAAGGGGAGAGTGGATGTTTGCGGCTGCGATTGCGTCAAGCACCGCGCCCTGGATAGTGGGAGGGCTGGGTTTCGGGCTTGGCGTGGTCTTCGGTTTCTCCGCCCGATGCACCCGCCTTATGACTTTGCGAATGGGCAACGAGGGAATGACAGCGCCCCTAACCGGGAATGCCCTTGAGCATTTCCGCGTTGGTCGGGAATTTCTTCACGAACATCAACAGGCGCTCGATCGCCTCATTCGGTTTGTGACCGGCGAGGCCGCGACGAATCAGATTAATTTTTTCCAGCTCCCACGGCTGCAACAACAGCTCTTCGCGTCGAGTGCCGGAGAGGAAAATATCGATTGCCGGATAAATGCGTTGATCGCTGATTTTACGGTCCAGCACCATTTCCATGTTCCCGGTGCCTTTGAATTCCTGAAAAATTAGCTCGTCCATTCGGCTGCCGGTTTCGATCAGCGCGGTTGCGACAATGGTGAGCGAGCCAGCTTCTTCGGTGTTGCGTGCGGCTGCGAAAATTTTGCGCGGAATTTCCATAGCGCGGGCATCGATACCGCCGCTCATAGTGCGTCCACCACCGCCCATCGCATTGTTGAAAGCGCGGGCCGTGCGCGTGATGGAATCGAGCAGAATAAAAACGTGCTGGCCTGCTTCGACCAAACGTTTTGCGCGCTCGATCGCCAACTGTGCGATGCGAGTGTGACTTTTGATGTCGCTGTCATTGGAGCTGGCGATGATCTCCGATTTCGGATGCGAGCGTTTGAAGTCGGTCACTTCCTCGGGCCGTTCGTCCACCAGCAAGATGATCAACTTCAT
>QHPU01000053.1 GCA_003219175.1 Verrucomicrobiota bacterium
TCCGCCATCGCGCGCCAGCAAAACGCGACCATCCGCCACTGCGTAAATCGGATCACCGAGGTCGGAATTTTCGCCGCCAATACCGTTAAGATCATCGCCGAGATGGTGATTTTCGGTAAAACGCTGGGCGTTATACGCGAGGGCGCCATGTTCACTGCCGAGCGGGAAATCAAAGCGCGTCGCCACCGGAAGCGATGCGAGTTCGAATGGCGACGGAACTTGAAATGCCGGGTCGAGATGGGTGGGTCGAGCGAGCTCGGGCGCGAGGCGCCAGGTCAGGGCTGCGAGGACGCCGAGAACAAACAAGGCCAGGCAGAGGACGAGCCGTTTCATGTTAAGCATTCGCTAATGACGAAGCACGAATCACGAATTAACGACGAATGGCAACGTAAGAGACGGCGCCCGCGCAAGCATTCGTCATTTACGCGGCTTCGGTTGGCAAGCGCCGCCTGTGAAATTAAGCTCGCCTCATGCGGATTCTCGTCACCGGCGGCGCAGGATTTATTGGTTCGCATCTGGTCGAGAGACTACTCGCGCTCGGGCATGGCGTCGCGATTCTCGATGACTTCAACGATTTTTATGATCCGCGAATCAAACGTGGCAACATCGCCGCTGTGAAAAATGATGTGCCGGTTTTTCAGATGGATCTGCGCGATAACAATGCCGTACGTGGTGTGTTTCATCGGGAGAAATTCGACGCCATTGCGCATTTGGCGGCGCGCGCCGGGGTGCGTCCGTCCATTGCTCAGCCGCAGCTCTATTATGATTCCAATGTAAACGGGACGCTGCATTTGCTCGACGCAGCCCGCACGGCTGGAATCGAGCGTTTCATTTTTGCATCCAGCTCGTCGGTTTACGGAATCTGCACGGACGTTCCGTTTTCAGAGGATTTTCATCTTACCCAAACCATCAGTCCTTATGCTGCCACCAAAATAGCCGGCGAATTCCTTTGTTCGACGTTTTCGCACCTCTACCAGATGCGGGTGGTGGCGCTGCGTTTCTTTACGGTTTACGGAGCGCGGCAACGTCCCGATCTGGCGATTCATCAATTCACTCGCAAGATTTTGGCCGACCAGCCTATCGATCAATTCGGCGATGGCACGACTCGGCGCGATTACACTTACATTGACGACATTATTCAAGGCGCGGTCGCGGCGCTGAATTACGACGGCGCGAGGTGGGACATCTTTAATCTCGGGGAAAGCGAAACCGTGCCGTTGAAGGATCTGATCGAAGCGATCGAAACCACGGTTGGAAAAAAGGCAAAGATTAATCAGTTGCCAGAACAACCGGGTGACGTGCCGCTGACGTGCGCCGATATTTCGAAAGCCCGTCTGCTCCTCGGTTACAACCCGACCATGAAATTGCGCGACGGTTTGCCGAAGTTCGTCGAATGGTTTCGGGCTCAGCAACAATGAACCTCCCGTTTGCGCAGCGCGCCTGTTTTGCCGCAGGCCAGGCCAAATCAGGCACAACTCTGCTCATCGCTCTGCTTGACGGTCACCCACAGCTCCTCGTCTTGCCCGAAGAAACCGCCTATTTTCCGACCGCTCTTAATAAGTACGAAAAATTCGGCCGCCGGTCCCAGGTTGATTATCTGACCAAGGAAGCTCTGTCCCGTGTCCTTTTCGGCGGACCGCCGGAGTGGGAAAAAACGGATTACGCCCATTTTCCGACAGAGCAATTTCGCGAACGCTTCGAAGCCGCTGCATTCGACCCGAATAATGTAGAGAAAGATTTGCTGGTATTGTTGATGGAGAGCTATGCGGAGGTTCTCGGGATCGCGCTCGACTCGATCGTGCGGTGGGTGGAAAAAACACCGGCTAATCGGCGTTTCATTCCGCAGATTTTGGAGCGGTTTCCGCAGACGAAATTTTTGATCACAATGCGCGATCCACGGGCGATCCTGGCTGCGCAGATCGCTCTCGAGAGAACGCGGAAAACGCGGGAGTTTTCGGTTTACTATTGCGTTTCCCATTGGCTCCAGGCCGGCCAACTTGCCTTGCGCGCGCAACGAAAGGAAATTTCCGGCATTGTAATCCGTTACGAAGATTTGGTCGCAGATTCGGCGGCGCCGATGCAAGGGGTGTGCGATTTCCTGGAAATATCGTTTGATCGCAATGTCGTCTTAACGCCGACAAAGGCGGGAAAATTCTGGGCAGGAAACTCGGCGACTGAGCGCGAATTCACTCGTGTAAGCGGGGAACGAGCGGGCAGCTGGCAGGACGAATTGTCGGAGGACGAAATTGGTTGGGTGGAATGGCATTGCCGGGAGCTGATGCCGCACTTTGGGTATAACCTGCGAAGTTCGCACCGGAGTTTGTTGCATCATTGGGCCCGACCGATTCGGCAAGAAAGTCCGAAGCAGTATTTCAGGTCCCGTTATTACTCCGTCAGGGACAAATTGCTCGGACCACGTAATAAGTAAGCGGCTATGCTTGCAATCGCCGCCAGCCAGCCGATAATGGAGCCGTTAACGGTGCTGGCAAGGCTTTGATCCGCCCGCATCCGACGACTCAGATTTTGGAACTTATGATGCGAACGCTCGCATATCCCCTGTTTCGTTGGCTGAATGTCGTGCGATTTGGACCAAGGCCAGAGCGGCAACATGAGGCGAAGTTTCCGGCGGCGGAGGCTCATCGACTTGGATGGACCTTGCGAAGTTCGCGCGCTGCTGGCCGTGCATCCCTCGATGCGCTTCGCCCGAATAATCATCAGAAATTCATTAAAAATAAACATGAAATCTTATACGTCCGGGAGGTCGCGCCGCCGGCGCGGTGGTCCCCGCCGCCGCGGCGGCGATGGCCAGGGGCGTCGGTCCGACGCCAAAGCTGCGCCACAGAAGAAGGGCTTTTGGTCCAGAATCGCGGGTTTTTTTGCGGCTCCCGAAAAAAGCGTACAACGCAATGGGTCCCAATTGCGCCAGCAGGCGCGCAGCCCGCGTAAACCGGAGCCGATCGAGGTCACCTCACCGCGGCTCTACGTGGGAAACCTGTCATTCGATGCGACGGAGAGCGACTTGTTCGACCTATTCAATGGCGTCGGCCACGTTCAAAACGCCGAGGTTGTGAGCTACAAACACAATCAGCGCTCGAAGGGTTTCGCATTCGTCCAAATGCAAACCGTGGAAGAAGCGAAGCGGGCCGTAAGCGAACTTCACGACAAGGAGTTCCTCGGCCGCAAGCTGGTCGTGAGCGGAGCGAAATCGACCGACCATTCGCGGAACTAATTGTCGATTCGGATTCAATCGGGAGACGTGGCCTCATGCGCGTCTCCCGATTTGTTTTAATATCGGGGCGTTGATAAAGCTGGCCGATAGATAACGGGTCCGTGTCGTGAACGATACCTTCTTCATCGTTGGTCCCACTGCGGTCGGGAAAACTTCGCTCGCGATAGAGCTTGCCGAACAATTCGATGCCGAAATCGTCAATGCCGATGCCTTTCAAATCTATCGCGGCCTCAATATTCTTACGGCGAAACCCAATTCGGAGGCACAACATCAGATTAGGCATCACCTGCTTGGCCAAGTCTCGTTAGCCGAGACAATGTCGGCGGTAAGATTTGGCGAACTGGCGTGCGGGGCCTTGGCAGATATCCAACGGCGCAACAAAAACGCGCTCGTTGTCGGCGGCAGCGGGCTATATCTCAGAGCAATCACACGTGGCTTCGATGAAGTTCCACCGCCGGATCCAAGGCTACGCGAGGAATTAAGTGCGCTTTCCGTGGCGGAATTGGATCTGCGCCTAAGGGATTTGAATCCGCAGCTCGCGGCACGCACCGATTTGAAAAATCCGCGTCGCCTTATCCGGGCGATCGAGATCGCGTCTGTCGAGGCCGCCGTTCCCGGTGGCGGAAAATGCAAAGCCGCCGGGACGGCGGCCACTACAGAAGATATTGAGGCTGCGGAGTCGGCCGGCGTGCTCGTCCTGCGCGACCGCGACGATCTTTACCAGCGAATTAATGAGCGAGTGAACGCGATGTTTCGTGAGGGAGTCGAAGAAGAAGTGCGAGCGCTGCAGGATATCGGCCCAACGGCAGCTAACGCCCTTGGATTAAAGGAAATTCGCGCTTTACTCGACGGCCAGATTTCCCGCGCGCAATGCATTGTGAAAATGCAACAGGCGACCCGCCGCTACGCCAAGCGTCAGTTGACCTGGTTCCGCCATCAAACTACCTTTCCACAGCTGAATTTGACACCGTTTTCACATCGGGAAGCAGTCCGCGCGATCACGCGAGTGTTTCGGGAGGGATGATCGAGACCAAACCGAAGAGGCAGGCAGAACGCGCGTTGCTCATCGGCCTCGAGCAGGATGGCGTCTCCAAATGGGACCTGCGCGATTCGATGGAGGAATTGCGCGAACTCGCCAGCTCGGCGGGCGCTGAGGTGGTCGACACCGTCACTCAAAAACTGCCCAAGCCGACCGCGCCATTTTATATCGGCAAAGGCAAGGCCGAAGCGATCAGGGACGCTGTGCAAAGCCAGCGCGTGACTTCGGTGATTTTCAACGATGAGCTTTCACCGGCGCAGGGACGCAACCTGGAAAATCTCTTTTCGCGTAAAGTGCTCGACCGTACCCAGCTCATTCTCGATATTTTTGCGCAGCGGGCGCGGAGTCGCGAGGGCCGGCTGCAAATTGAGCTCGCGCAATTGCAATATCTGTTGCCGCGTCTAACGAGAATGTGGCATCACCTTTCCCGCCAGACGGGCGGAATTGGAACCCGCGGACCGGGCGAGACACAATTGGAAGTTGATCGTCGCCGTGTGCAGGAACGGATTGCGCGCCTTGAGCGCGAGCTGGAAGGCGTACGCAAAGTGCGCAGTGTGCAGCGGCAAGGCCGAAAGCGATATCAATGGCCGGTGGCGGCGGTTGTGGGTTACACGAATGCCGGGAAATCGACCCTGTTGAATTTGATGACCGGCGCCGATGTTCTCGCGGTCGATAAACTTTTTGCCACGCTCGATCCAACAACACGTAGTTTCACACTTCCTAACAAACAACGCGTTCTGTTGACGGATACAGTCGGGTTCTTGCGCAAGCTGCCGCATACTTTGATCGAATCCTTCAAGGCTACGCTCGAGGAAGTCAGCGAAGCCGATCTGCTTATTCACCTGGCAGATCTCAGTCATCCTCGGGTAGATGAACAGATGGCGGCTGTCGATAGCGTGATCAAGGAACTCGATGCCTTTGGTAAACAAACACTGATCGTTTTCAATAAGATCGATTTGCTGGAAAACCCGGAGCTGGCCTCGATTTATTGCCGGCGATTTCCCGGGACCGTTGCGATTTCCGCCAAGACCGGGCAAGGCATCGATCAATTTGTCGAAGCCTTGCAAGCGGCCCTCGTTGCCTGGCGGTTGCGTTCGCATTTCCGGATCCCGCTGCGCGAATCAAATCTGATCGCGGAACTTCATCGCGTCGGCCATGTTCTTGAGGTGCAATATGAAGGCGAAAATGCGCTGATCACTGCTCACGTGCCGCCGCATCTCGAACAGAAACTGACACAATTCGTCGCACGATAGCCCACGATTAAGGATGAATCGTTGGCTTCAAAAATGGATCACGCGCTTGGGGTTCGACGCTCGACCGGCATTGCGCCGCTTTCTCATCGGCGCAATTGGATTCAGCGGGGTGTTGATCGGACTGGCCATGATCGTTCTGCCTGGGCCGGCATTTATCGTTGTTCTGCTGGGCGTCGCTATTCTCGCCAGCGAATTCGCCTGGGCGCGCCGCGTCTGGCGTCGCGGCCGGGTACTGGTCGAGCGTGTGCGTGGCAAATCTATTCCTCGCGAGCCGGTCGAAACGCGATGATTAAGCGCACAGACTACAAGCCTAGGTTCCGTTTACGATGACAACCCGCGAACGCGCCTTCACTTTGGCTCAGCGATTCCGCAAAGTTTACCCCGACGCCCATTGCGAACTCGATTTCAAGAATTCGCTACAGCTTTTGATTGCGACCATCTTAAGCGCGCAATGTACCGACAAGCGCGTGAACATGGTTACTCCTGCACTGTTCAAAAAGTATCGCGACGCGCGAGCCTTCGCACAGGCAAAACCCGCTACATTTGAGAGCGAAATCCGCTCTACGGGCTTCTTCCGAAGCAAAACCAAAAGTATTCTCGGCGCTTGCCAGGCTATTGTCGCGGAACACGACGGAAAGGTTCCCAATACGATGGAGGGGTTGTGCGCGCTGCCGGGCGTCGGACGGAAGACGGCGAACGTCGTGCTCGGCAACGCTTTTTCGAAGAACGAGGGGATCGTGGTCGATACTCACGTCATCCGTTTGTCGCAACGCTTTAAGCTAACGAAACATAAGAATGCTGAAAAAATCGAACAGGACTTGATGAAGATCGTGCCGCGACAGGACTGGACGCTCTGGAGTCATTGGCTGATCTGGCATGGCCGCCGCCGCTGTTTTGCCCGCAAACCGGATTGCGCCAACTGCGAAGTCTTAGATCTCTGCCCCAGCGGAAAAGTCTTTCTCCGCACTGGCGAAGCGAAAGGCTCGTAGCACGGGCATCCAGCCGGCGGGGATAATGGGCATCTTGTCCGTTGGGTAATACGACGACCGACAAGTTGCCGGTTTTGTAGCCACGGCTCAGGTGTAGTGCGCTTCCTTCTCCTCCTCGATCTCCTCTATCTCCGATGCGCGTTCCGATGCCTTGTTGCGCAAGCGGGTAAACTGTTCCTCAAGCTGTTTGAGCTCCTCGTCCGACAACTTTTCCAGATCAACCAGGCGATTGCGAGCTCCCTCGATTGCGCGAATCAATTCATCCAGCTTCAAATGCATCGCCTTGGCATCGCGGTTCTGCGTGTTCTGAATGAGGAACACCATAAGAAACGTCACGATGGTCGTGCCGGTATTGATTATTAGCTGCCAGGTGTCGGAAAAGTGGAACATCGGTCCAGTTAGCCCCCAGACCGCAATAATTATAAGCGAGCCGATAAACGCCCACGCCGTCCCCAGGACCTCCGAGGATTTGCGCGCAAAATGACGAAAACTATCCCGAATCCGACAAAAGGAATCGCGTTCCTCTGGCTTTTGTTTGTTGTTCGATGGCATTGCTCCTTCTTGTCATCGCAGCGCCGTCCCTGTTTGCGCGCGTCCGCCTCCGATTAGAGCTCGGCCGAGCGTTGATCTTGACTACTTCCGGGGATTTATTAGCCCTGTCGTGATGGACACAACTGAGGTTCATCTGGATCTCGACAATGCCTGGCCCGAGATCACAGACGATTTGCCGAGGATTGATGCGACAAAGTGGGGGCCGCGCCTTCGTTTCTCCACTTCGCCACGAGCCATTGAACAATTTTATCGCGCAATTCAGCCGCATCTCGGCAGATTCATTCTTTACGGCTCGGGCGACTTTCATCATCTGACCGCTCTCTGGCTTCGACGAACCCCCGAACCCGTTACGCTAGTCTCGTTTGATAATCATCCGGACTGGGATGTTCGCCCGCCACGCTGGTGTTGCGGAGGCTGGGTCAATCGCGCACTGGAATTGCCGCACGTCCGACAGGCGACAATTTGGGGATGCGGAAATTTTGAGTGCTGGTGGCCGCATCAAATTTTTGGCAATCGTAAAGCGGAACGCGCCGGGATGCTGACCGTCCATCCGTGGGCGGACGATCGGCCGCCAAGCGCGCAAAAACGCCGCGGCGCGATTCTGCGCAAAAACTGGCGGGAACAATTTGAAAAATTCGCGAACGACCTGATCGGCTCGAACATTTACATTACGATCGATCTGGATTGTCTGGCGCCGGATTACTCCTGCACAAATTGGGAAAGCGGAAGATTTGATCTCGATGATGTTAGGTGGGGACTGGAGACGCTGAGGCACCACGCTCATATCTTGGGCGGGGACATGTGTGGCGCCTATTCTCTGCCGGCTTACGCGCGCAGGAAGCAACGATTCGCGTCGGAAATGGATCATCCAAAATTGAATTTTCCACCGGCGGAAAAGATTCGTGCGCTTAATCAGCGCGCTCTCGAGGCCCTTTGGCCGGCGTTAACGTGTTCATAGCAGACTATATTGCTGTACGGTCTATGACCGCCGTCGGCTTCGGCTCGTCGCAGATTTCGGCAACGATCCATCTAACTCAGCGACACCAGCACGACGCCACCACTGATCAATGCCGCGCCAAGAAAAAGACGCGGTGTTAGTTTTTCCCGTAAAATCACCGCCGCCAAAATGCTGATAATGACCACGCTCAATCCCTGAAAGGGGTAGAGGTAACTAAGGTCGAAGTGCTGGAGCAACCCCAGAGTAATAAAAAACGAAATTGTCATGGCGACGAGGCCCGCGACCAAAAATTTCGTAAATCGCCGACTGCGAAGATCGCTTTCCATCGCGTGCTTGAGGAAGAGTTGCCCGAGAATATAGAGAATCAGCGCAACGAAAATGAGCAGCGCCGAAATCAGGGTCACAATTTTTCCTCCATTCGTGCAACCGGCTTAGCCACGATAAGAACTCCGATCAAGACGAGCGCGATCCCGCACCAGCGCCGGGTGGAGATGATTTCATCGAGAAAAAACCACGAACTTAACGGGATCAGCACGTGAACAAAATTGGAGAGCGGGTAGGCGATGGTCAGCGGAATGAAACGCAGGACGTAAAGCCAGCTGATGAAACTTGCGATCACGAACAAAATCCCGTACCAGACATTGGCCGAGGCGAGACCGGAAACGCCGGTCCAGTTTACTCCCGCCGGCAGACGTGGCGCTTCGACCGCGCCACGCTTAAGGAATAATTCCGAAGTTGTGACTAAGAGTACGGTGAGACAAAGCTGAAACCACGGATTGAGCAAAAGCTCCTTGGCTTTTTGAATCATTGGAAAAGATGAAGGTGGCGCCGCAGCACTTGATCGGTACGAGCTGGTTCGAAAACGCGTGCGAATATTTTGATAAACGGGTTAAGCCAGGGCGATGTGTGTTTCACGTAAACATCTACCTCTTGTGGTTCGAGTCGCAGACGCAGCTTCGGATCATAATTAAACGGCGCACTGGCATAGCGATGCAGCCCGTTAGCGAGCGCCCAATTCAGTAGATCACGAAAGGTGACGTAATACAGATTCAGTTCATATGCGACCGAGTAGTCCAACCCGATATCATTATCGTAGAGCGTTCCATCCCAGATGGTGCAAAAGCTGAATGCCACCGCACGCGAGCCCTGGCGCCAGATGAAATAGCGGAATTTTCCCGCAGCGCTGCGACCCGCCTCGAGAAAGTATTCGCGAGTGAAGGTCTCGAACTGGATCGCGCTGCTCTCCGCCACCGCAAGGTAGAGCGGATAAATTTCATCGATGATCTGCTCGGCGTCAGTCCAGACTTCGAAGCTGATCGCGGGCGAGGCAGCGTCAGCGGCACGAAATTTTCGACGCAAGTTCTTCCGCGTCGCCCGGCTTAATTGTTTGATCACATACTCTTCGAAGGAAGCGAAATTGAGATCGAGAATTAATGGTGGAAATCCGGTTACACGGACGTAGCCCGCCTGATTGAGACTGGAAAAAGCAGAACGCGTCCTCGCGGGGAAGTCCTTGAACCCTACCAGTCTAACTCCAACGCTGCCGGCATACTTTTCGAGGGCTTCGGCGACAAGCGGAGCCGCGGCTTCATCCGATTCCATGGCTCCCATTTTTCCGTCTCCTACGAGGCAGCCGGCCAACGCTACGCGGCTTTTTAAAAAATGCGGCCAGTACGTGCGCAATTTCGCGACAAGTCGCGCGATGCTCGCACCTGCGGAGATAGCGAGATCCTGAGTGGCAAGAAGCAGTGGTTGCAGTGCGAGTGGCCGATCATTTTCGTCGAACACAAGCAGATATCGGTAATCAAAACCGCGCCTCATCGTCTGTTCGATCAAGTCGTAGTATTGGAAGTCTTTCCAGCTGTCGGAAAAACCGCGTTCCCAAAATCCCGTTGGCACATCGCGAGCGTGCTCAAAGACAAGCACATGGCCGCGCGACAGAGTAAGCTCGGGAGTACGCGTGTCGGATGACGTGCGCGCAGGCTGAGTCGTCATCCGTAAAGTTCGGCAGCGTTGGCGAATTTGGGCAGCACGGGATCGTGTCGCGTCGGTTCAAGCAACTTCACCACGCGACTGAAAATTGGATTCAACAGGGGCTGGGTATGTCTGACGTAGAGATCGAGCGGTGCCAGATCGCAACCGAGATGCAGCTTCGGATCGTAGTTGAGCGGGCTGCTGCAATAAAAGGTCAGGCGGTGATCGATGGCCCAGCGGAGAATGTCACGCAGGGTGTAAAAATACAAATGCAAATCGAGCGCGACGGAATAGTCGAGGCCGAGATATTCGTCGTAGATCGTGCCGTCGTGCACCATGCAAATGCTGAAAGCAATGATGCGCTGATCGAGCCGCCAGATAAAAAAGCGGACACGTTCCGGCATGAGCTGACCAAGTTTTGCCAGGTATTCCTTGGTTAGCTTTTCAAATTTCATCGGCGACCGCTCGTGCACGGCCAGGTAAAGGGGGTAGACCTCGTCCAAATATGGCGTAATATCACTAACGATTTCGAGATCGATTTTGGCAGCACGTTCGGTTTTGCGAAATTTTCGCCGCAAACTTTTGCGGGTGCCATAGCTCAAATGCGCGAGATAATCGTCAAAGTCGCGAAAATTCAGCGCCAACCGCGTCATCGGCATGCTCGGCACGCGAGTGAATCCATTACCTGAAAATCCGGCCAGCGCATCGCGGTATTTGGAAGAGAAATCTTTGAGAACGATCAGTGACGCCTTGGTCGCACGCGCGACCTGCGGGAGAGAGGCGTGCAATGCTTCGGCGATCCAGACTGAATCCGTCGAAGCAAGGGCGCCGAGATGGCCTTCACCGGCGGCACAGCCGACCATTAGTACACGCATCGTTAGGAACTTGGGAAACTTTTTGCGAATCGAGTCAACCACGTGTCGGACCCCGCCGGGGATTCCTTCGACCAGATTTTGTTGGACGAAAAAGAAAGGCTGAATGCCGCGAACGCTGCCGTCGAGATCTCGCAGGATTAGGTACTGGTACTCGAAATCGTTCGCCAGCGTGTCTTCGATGATTTCATAGAAGCGATGATCCTTGCAGCAATCCCGAAAAGCATTACGCCAGTCTTCGTACTGCTGGAGCTGGCCTCGTGAAACGACGGCAGCGCTCCCCTCTTTGAAAGAAAATGTTGGCACCTCTTACGCGCCTTCCGCCACCGCGCGCTCCGGCTCTTTCTGCGCCCCCGTCAGTTCGACGCGCACGAATCCTTCACGGAAACTAATGTCGCGCTGTGGACTCGGAATCTCAACGCCGGCTTCGCGCAACTTCCGCGCGATTGCGAAATTCAGATCACTGCGGAACCGGCGCGGTCGATAACTCATTTCCTTGCTCCAAACCACGAGCTCCAGATTGATCGAGCTCCCCCCGAACGCTTCCAAGAATACCGTTGGCAACGGCTCGTCCAGCACTTGGGGATTTTCCCGCGCCACTTCCAGCAACGCAGTTCGCGCCTTCTCCAAATCGCTTCCGTAGGCGACACCGACTGGGACACGAAAACGCACTCGCGGGTCGCCGTAAGTCCAATTCGTGACCGGCGAATCGATGAACTTCGTGTTTGGCACGATCATGGTGATGTTGTCGTTGGTGAGAATGACGGTGCTGCGTGCGCGAATTTGCTGCACCTGACCGGTGATACCCGCGACCTCCACACGATCGCCGATCGTGATCGGTCGTTCTGCCAAAATGACAAGGCCGCTGATGAAGTTGCTGGCGATATTTTGCAGCCCAAAGCCGATGCCGACACCGACCGCGCCGGCAAAAACGGCGAGAGTGGCAAGGTGAATGCCGGCGTTGTCCAGAACAATGAAAACGCCAACAACGAGGACGATATTGCTGACGATTTGCGAGACGGCGTATTGCAGCGACCGATCCAGGCCGCTGTTTACGAGGAAGCGGTTAAAGAGAAATGATTTTGTCCGCGCCGATATCCAAAAAACTCCGAGGAGGAGGGCAACGAGCAGGAAAATCTGGACGAGCGTGAGCGAGATGCCAGGCAACGGTCTATTCCAAGCCAGCGGGATGCCAGCCGCGTTGATCGCGGTGACAGAGAAAAAGATCAGCGTGGTAAGGCTGAAGATGGCCGGGATGATAGAGACAAAATTCTTGCCGAGCTTGAGTCGGGTGAGGAAACGGCGGAATAGGTCACTTTGAAACAGCTTTGCCAGCGATAATCCGACTCCAAAGAAGACCGCAAATGCAATCAGGCCGGCGGCAGTAATGTAGTTGCTGCCGACGTGAAATAGCGGTTCGGTTAGATACTGCACTCTCTACACTGTGATTCCACAGGCGCGGCGCAACCAAAAACAGTGGCATCGCCGTCTTGCTGCTGAATGCCAAGAGGCTGCCTTTAACTAGCGCCATTAGCGCAAGCAGCCGAAGCTTTAATATCAGGCCGCGAGCGGCTTCTACCCTTCCTTCGGCTTTGCGCGTTCCTGGATGTATTTGATGACGTCGCCGACTGTTTGCAATTTCTCGGCATCCTCATCGGGAACTTCCACCGAAAATTCTTCCTCGAACGCCATCACCAGCTCCACGATGTCGAGTGAGTCCGCCCCCAAATCCTCGATGAACGAAGCCTGCGGCGTGACCTGTTCGGGGTTAACGCCCAGCTGTTCGACGATGATGTCCTTAACCTTCTCTTCGATTGATTTGTCGGCCATAAAATTTCGGTTTGTTCCGTCCGCCGCGATACCGCGGGCTGAACACGTTGGCAAGTAAAACAATTCAAATTCTTGTCAATGAATTTCAAGTAGGGCGAGCAATTGCAACCCCTCGAGCCAATCCCAAACGCTACCGCGTCATATCGAGTCGCGAAGACGATGAGGGACCTCTCACTTTCTCGAGCAATAAGAGATCCTTCGGTCCGACCCGAACTTGCGTTGTTTCGCGCCTTAGGATGATAACGTAAAAGGCGGCTGGCGAGCGTTCGCAGACGCTTCGGTTTTACTTCTGTGGTTCATGCAGTACATGAGAAGTGTGCCACCGGCCGGCGAACCCCTTGATCTGATTGACCTGAAGTTCGTTCCCGCGTGGGTGAAGGAAGATTGGTCTGCGCCGCGGAACGCCGAGTGGGAAGAAGAGCAGGAACCCTGGCCTCGCGGTGGCGAGCGGCGGGGGGATCATCCACCTCCTCACCCACGTCGCGAACAAAGAAATCGCGACCGGCGTGACCGGCGATCGCGCGAAGAGCATAGAATGCCGGACCGCAGAGATGGGAAACGTTCTCGCGATTTTCCGGCGCGAGGCGAGGCGCCTGCTCCGCCGCTGTCGCCACCGCTCGATGTTTATTTTATTCCGCAAGCAGCGGCGTTCGAAAATGTCGCAGCCCAGATCAAGTCTGGTACGGTCGCATATTCTGTTTACGCGCTGGCTCGCCTGTTTTTGCAGAAACCCGAGCGTTACCACGTTAGGGTGAAGACAAAGGACGCGCGTTCGCTTTTCCGTCTTGGCGAATCGAACGCGGTATCGACCAATCGCATCGCGCTCGAGGACTCCGCCTTTCGCCTGATGCGAGAAAAATTCTACGAAACTAAGGTCACTTTGAACGATCCAATCAAGGGTGATTTTAGTAGCGTCGCGCGCGAACGTACTACCGGAGCATTGCTCGGGCCGACCAACCACCACAGCTACCAACCGAAACTTCGCCGCCTTTACGAGCAACACTTCAGCCGGCGCATGAGTTTTCTCGATTTCCAACGGCAGATCGAAAACGTCGGCGATCCCGCGCTGGTCGAGCAATGGAAGGAAGAAGCGCGCAAGGTCACCACGTTCGTCACTCGCCAGGAAGAAACGGCTCAGACTTTCAATACTGAGGCTGAGGCGGAGCGCCATTTTCGCGAGAAATATTTGCCCGCTCTCATTACTGAGACACCGAAAGCGGAAATCGACGGCGTCACTAGTCGACGCTTGCCGGATCGCGGAATCGCGCGTCTGATCGAGAATGCCTGGTCGGCGGAAGTCCGCTCGCCTTCAACCATGATGCAGGAACTGGCTGGCCGGTTCCGCGGCAGCGGGCTGCAAATTTTTCGTCATCGTAAAGGAATACTTTTCGTTTCGCCTATTCGGTTAAAGCCAATCGACGAATCCGTGGTCTCGGATTCAGTCCGTCAGATTCTTGAAACGCTTAAAGCTTCACCGCGAATTAATCGCAAAGAGCTGGCCGAGAAATTGATCGCGCCGGAGACAGAATCGGCTGAAGCCGAGAAAACAAAATTGTTCCTCGCGTCCGATCTGCACTGGATGATTCGAGAGGGCCACGTCATTGAATTCAACGACGGCTCGCTCGACTTGCCTCGGGCTAAATTGCCGAAAAAAGAAGCGAGTGAGGGCGCGCAGAACCTGCCGCCGGAGACGGCGGCAGGAACAACCGAAACACCGACCACCGAGAGGGCAATCGAGCCAAATGTAAAAGAGAGTACCGCGGTCCTTGCGGAACAGCCAGTCCTCGCAGATGAGGCGCCATCTTCTATACCCGTTACCCCGAGCGAAGTCGAGGCAGCCCGTAGCGAGACGACCAGTTAGCCTTTGCTCGAAGCCCATTGCGCGTCATCCCGAGCTGCGCAGACGGTGAGGATCTCACGGATATTCGGATGCGTCTGACCAATTGTGAGATCCCTCGCGTTCGCTCGGGATGACGCGCTCTTTATTCCCCCACGACTTTGAGCTCCGCCTCGATCCCTTCGTGGCGCACGACGCGGTTCTTTTCATCGAGGACAAGAATCCGCGGCTGATGTTTAGCCGCTTCTTCGGCAGAGTAACTCCCGAAATTCATGATCGTAACGCGGTCGCCAATTTTGCCGAGATGCGCGGTTGCACCATTAAGCTCGATCAACCCCTTGTGCGGCTCACCATAAATGACATAAGTCTCGAACCGTTCGCCGTTATTTAAGTTGCCAACGAGAATCTTTTCATATTCGCGGAGATCAACCAGTCCAGCCAGATCAGAGGAAATGGTAAGGCTGCCTTCGTAATGCAAACTCGCGCCTGTCACCGTGGCGCGGTGAATTTTCGATTTCAGTAAGGTCAATTGCATTGCGCCTGACCTGCCCGCCGATTCTGTCGTCAGGCCGCGATGACGCCCGCCTTTTTTAGCGCGCGATATGCTCCGTTTTTGTTGATCGTCTTGAGCCCGCGCGCCGTCACTCGAATACGAACGAACTTCTTGATCTCGGGTACCCAGATGCGGTGCTCGTGCAGGTTGGGGTGAAATTCGCGCCGCACATTTTTAGTCACGTGCCGCCCAACGCCACCTTTTTTCTTCGCCATACCACGGCGATGAATGACGCTGCCGCGCGTGACCCGAGACCCGGTAATACTGCAAATCTTAGACATAGACGGAAAGGTAGGGCGATTGACTCAATCACCCGGATTTGAATGGGGGCGTAAGCTGCAATGCGACCCCGTGCTGGTCAAGCCATTCTTGGGCTGTAGCACAGGCATCTAACGCCAGTCCGGCTCGGACCCGGTGGGGCCAACGGGGATCTTGTCCGTTGATGAGAATGCTTATCAGTCGCCGGCGGGACGCCCGCGCTACAGATTATTTCTAGGTTGAACAGGATGCCCCTCTTGTGGTCAAAGATTCTTCTACGGGAGGAACCAATGAGTCGAAACGGCAACCGTAAATTACGAATCGGCATCGTCGGTGCCGGCAGCATTGTGAAGCAGAGGCACTTGCCCGGGTTCAAGCGTCGTCATGACGTCGAAATCGCAGCCGTTTCAAATTCTACTTATGAAAGCGCGGAAAAGTTTTGTCAGGAAAACATGCCCGGCGCGGTCCCGATCGCGAACTGGCCCGCTCTCGTCGCCCTTCCTGATATCGACATCGTCTGGATCGGCACCCCGCCGTATATGCATTCCGCTGTTACCATTTCGGCGCTCGAAGCCGGCAAACACGTTTTTTGTCAAGCACGGATGTCGAACGATCGTGCCGAAGCCGAAGAAATGCTGGCGGCCTCGCGTCGATTCCCCAAGCAAGTCACGATGCTGTGTCCACCACCCTACGGATTACGAGGGGATCTGGTTGTGAAAAAACTGCTGGCGGAAAATTTTCTCGGGCAAATTCACACGATCAAGCTGCAAAGTTTTCATGGCAATTATTTGAACCCGAGCACGCCAGCGCACTGGCGGCAGCGCATCGAGATCAGCGGACTCAACGTTATGACGCTAGGGATTTACGTCGAAGTGCTGCACCGGTGGTTCGGCGACATCGACGGCTTGTTTGCGCGCGGGAAAATTTTGTATCCTGATCGAGACGGCTACAACGTCATCATTCCTGATGCACTCTTGGTGCTTTGCCATTTCGCCAACGGCGCGGAAGGCGTGCTCGAGTTCAGCGGCATCCACGCACACGCCACCGGCGACAAGCTGGAAGTATACGGCTCTGCCGGAACGCTGGTTTACGATTTTACCGCCGATGTAATCAAAGCCGGGCGTGTGGGGGACCGTGCATTGGAGGAAGTGAAAGTGCCGAAAGATCTCGCCCGCGAATGGAATGTGGAAAATGACTTCCTCGATGCCGTCAAAGTAGGCGGTCCCGATCGGCCATATCCGACCTTCGAAGATGGGCTGCGTTACATGAAAGTAGTCCAAGCTGTGGCCGATTCCCGTGCTCGCAACGAATGGATCACGATTACGTGATCTGAGGATTCCGTTCCGCTGCTGACCGATTATTGTAGTGTGCGCTGTCTCCAGCGCATAAGTGTTTTGAAAGTCTCGGCACATCGTTGTTCTAAGCAAAGCGGCGAAAGATCGTCTCGCACGACCAATTAGATTACGCGCGCTACCACCGCAGCACGTCAAAGGCGTAGAGGAGCCGGTGGAGATTTTACGGTCGAGCTGGTAGTGACCGTGTCATTTTAGGTAGGGGCGGTTCACCGAACCGCGCCGCGGACGATTGAGATCAATCGCCCCGACCTGTCCAAACCTTTAGCGCGAAAATGGCGCAGATGGTCCAGATGGCCGCCGAGGCGATTGCGATCGTTCCACCGTAGATGAGCCAATCTGGCCGGTAATAAAGGTCGAGGCGTCCCTGCATTCCTGCTGGCACTTCGACCAGCGGGATCAGGTTGCGCTCTGAAAAGACGGTGAGGTTTCTCCCGTTGATTCGTGCGCGGTAACCTGGAAAGAACGGACGCGTGAAGGCAATCAACCCGGGATGTTCTCCCACGGGAACATCGACTGAGATACTCACATCATTTCGTCCTGCGATGATGTCAGTGATCCGTGCGATGGAATTTTTGCCGAAGAAATTTACCGAACGGACGACTTCTATCGGTTCCCCCTGGCGATGAAAAACACGGCCCTCATCGTTCTCTGTCACTAACTGCCATTCGCTGGCCGGCTGCGGACCGAAATTGAACTCCTTGGCTACCACAATCCCGTCAATGCCGATCCGTTGCAGCAAGCCATCCTCGTTTGCTTGATGCTGCAGGAGCCATTCGGCCAGGCTCGGATCGACTTCGCCATGAATGGCGCTGGCCAGTTCGCGGGCGACGCCAGCAGGCCGGATGGGGCTGTAGCCGTTAACGAAACGCAGGCCGGCCCACATCGAAGTGCTGCCAAGCCGGACCGTTTGTCCAATCGGCGCGGGTTTTGTTTCGCTGCGATAAAGTCTCTCCGGCGCCGGATAGACGCTGAGGTAAAGACGTTGCGGATCAAGCGGGCGGGACTCTAACAAGGATTGGGGAAGATTATACTTTGGAACGCCGCAGTTTGTTGGAATGCAGACGTAAGTTGTGAAAAGCGCGATGAAGCTGATCGCTGTCGGTGTCCATTCGCGCACCAAATTAAATTCTGTCGATTCAATGATCAGCCAGACGAGTGCGAGACCGAGGTAAATCCAGCCGAGTGGAAAGAGGTGTTCGCCGGCGGTTTTTGCGACGCTGCTGAAAAGCACGAGTAGGAGTATGAGCAGGAGCAGGAGGAAGGCAGCAAAACGTCGTTGTTTTTGCGAGAATGATGCGAGAGCTTCGGCGCTACAAAGAGCGAGGACGAGATGGAAGAGTGGTAGCCAGCGGAAACTCCAACGAAAAACACCGGCAGTTGGGAGCATGGCCAGGATAAAAACAACAAGCAGAAGAGCCAGTTCCCAGCCGATCCTTTTCACAAGGGCGCGGCTGTTGACGACCAAGTCAGCAAGCAACGCCGCTGGGGCAATCAAGCCGCACGCCAGCTCGGCCGCACGATGTGGCTCGAGCTTGGTTGAAAAGTTGGACCAATTTACAGTCCACGAGGGCAGAATCAGCCCCGGCCACGCGCTCCCCGGAACGAGCCATTGCCGGTGGGCGGCTGGATCGAGAGATTGCCGGGCGGAACCGTGGACGTAATCGAGCAACGCCAGCCACGCCGGTGCGGCAAGACCAAGACCGAGAATCACCCCGACAAACAGCGGCCAAATTCTTGTTAGCTGCGAAAAGTAGGGGCGGTTCACCTGAACCTCCCGCGAGCAATTGAGGTCAATCACCCCTGCCTCAAATACGGTGCGCAGGGACAGCCAGCCTATCACTACGGCCAGCATTAACACCGTGTAGGGAAATCCGCCGGTGATGACCAGGTAAACGAACGGAGCCGGCCAGAGGAAACGCCACCTTGAACGCGTAGGATCGACGGCTCGCTCCGCCGCCCACCAAGCCCATGGTAACCAGGTGAATGCGCCGAGTGCGCCAAACCAATCGCTTGCACCCCAGCAAATAATCCAGCCGTTGAGCGACGCGACCAGTGCGACAAAGATCGACAGTGGGTTCGATAGTTGCCGGTCACGTGCGAGCAGGAATGCACCGGCGCTGAGCACGGCCAGATGGGCGATAGAAACCGCGGCCGCCTGCTCCGGAAAAGCTAGAGGCAATTTCCAAACGCAAACAATCAGCGCGTTAATGAAAATCGAAAAAATGCCGTATTGAAATTCGCCGGCAAGGTTTCCGCAGACCCAGGAGAAGGGGCTGAGGATTGGGAACTCGCCGTGGTTCCAGGCCCGCGCCATGTCGGCGAAGACGGGCAGGACTGAGATTTGGTAATCGTCGTTCCAAAAAACAAGCGGATCGTGGGCAAGAAGAAGGAGGCTGAAGATGATGATGATTAGGGCGGCAATGATGGCGCCAACTATTTCAGAACGCGTGTAGCGCGGCCTGGACATTGCGCGATTTTAACGCTCAAAGCTCAACGTCCAACGTCCAATTGGAGAGGAGAAGCTCCCTTTGTCGTTGAGAGTTTGGCGTTATTGTTTGCCTTTACAGCACAACCGGCCGCCCCTCGGTCATTACCAGCACATCGTCGTGAATGCCGGCTTCCCTGGCGCGGGCAAGCAGTCGCGTGAGTGGCTCATCTAACGGCTCGTAGCCGAGACGGAACGTGCCGTAGTGCATCGGCACCAGTTTTTTCGCGTTCAATTCCAGAAAAGCCTGCACCGCTTCCTCGGGATTCATATGAACTTCTCGCCCACTCGGCGGATCATAGGCGCCGATTGGGAGCAGCGCGATTTCGATGTCAAGGCGTTCACCGATTTCCTTAAATCCCGGGAAATAAGCGCTGTCGCCGCAGTGAAAAATCGAGCGGCCATTGACCTCGATCACAAAACCACCAAATCCGCGATGGAGATCAGCGAGAAAACGCGCGCCCCAGTGATGACACGGCGTAAGCGAAATTTGCAGGCCGTCGAGGGGCACGCTTTGCCAGTAATCCAGTTCGTGCACGATATGGAATCCAAGGTCGTGAACGAGCGTGCCGACGCCGACCGGCACGACGATGGGTTGATCGGAAGCAATTCGCCGCAAGGTGCGCCGGTCCAGATGATCGAAATGGGCGTGTGTTACCAGCACTAGATCGATTTCCGGCAAATGATGCAGTTCGATTCCCGGCCGCTTCAAGCGCTTGATAACCTTCAGCCATTTCGCCCAGTTCGGGTCGACTAAAATATTGCGATCGTGAGTCTGAATGAGAAACGAGGCATGCCCAATCCAGGTGATGCAAAATTGACCCGGCCGGATTTTGGGAAAACGAGGTATAGTGTTTTCGCCGGAACGTTTAGTAAAAAGAGACGGAATGAGGACCGCGGCCAAAAAATTCCGGCGGTGCCAGTCCGTCCCCGGCTTGAGCGTCACGCGCGTCGATTTTTCCGTCACCGCGCCATCCGCGCCGGCTTGTCGCACCACCCGCGTTTTTTTTGAAAAAGGAATCGGCACCCGCTGGGAACCATATAAGCTCGTGCGCACAGTTCAAAAACTATTGCCACAATGAACAAAGAGGAATCCAAGGAAACGCTGCGTGCACGAATGCAGGAGGAGCTGCAGGCTTTGGACCCGGAAGACCGGCGCGGTCGTTCCTTACAAATTTGCAACCACGTGCTGGAGTTGCCGGTTTGGAAGCAAGCCCAGGTGGTGGTTGTATTCGAACCGTTTAAATACGAGCCGGAGATAACACCGTTGATCTCAGATTTGCAGCGGCGCGGCAGCGAAATCATAGCGATTTTGCCAACGGCGCGCAGTCAGCATGACGTAGCGATATTTGGTCCGATCGATCTTGTTCTTGTCCCCGGAGTCGCATTTACCCGCAACGGCGGCAGGATGGGACGCGGGTTTGGTTTTTTCGACCGCTTCCTCGCGCACCGTGCCGCGCCTGCGATCAAAATTGGCATTGCCTTTCGTTTTCAGATTGTCGAATCGCTTCCTCTCGAGTCTCACGACGTTCAACTTGATCTCGTCGTGACTGATTAACTGACCACGGCCTGATGCGGCAGCCATTTGTCGGTCTGGTCTTGGCTGCGATCATCGGCATCGTTGTCGCCGATTATTTTCCGGCAAGCACTGTCTCGATTTTCTTAATCGTGATTGCCGGCGCACTGGCAGCTTGGCGCTGGCGTTTTGCGCCATTGGTCTTTGCCGTCGTCGGCGCGACATTTTTCGTGCTGCATAGCGCGCGCATCACCAACACGCCTGCGGATGCGCTCGCGCAAATCGCCGGTCAACAGCCGCGCCCGGCAAATGTGACCGGCATCGTCACAACTGAGCCAAAAATCGAAGCGAATGGATACGCCACCTTTCTCCTGAAATTGCGTGGCGCGAAGATTGAGAACCAAGATGTTCGGACCGACGCGACGGTTTTCGTTCGCTGGCGGGGCCGACCAAACATCGGCGACGAACTTGCGCTTTTTGGAACGTTTCAGCCGATCGAGGCGCCACGAAATCCGGGCGAATTCGACATGCGTGTGTATCTGGCGCGACGCGATGTCAAGAGTCTGTTTATCGTTCGCTACCCGGAGAATGGTCGGATTCTGGCGCCGGGCAGCGGATTTTCCGTGCTGCGTGCGGCAACGCACTCACGCGAATGGATGCAGCGCATCCTTAGCCGGGACATCGAAAACTCGCCGGACGTAGTCGGGCTGATTTGCGGAACTGCCCTCGGACTGCGTCATCAGACACGCGATGATATCGAAGAACCGTTTCAACAAACCGGCACGCTCCATCTTTTTGCCGTTGCGGGTCTGCACGTTGGCATCGTCGCTCGATTGCTCTGGACGGTTGCGATGGTGTTGCGTCTGCCGCGCAAAACCGCGACGGCGTTGATCATTCCTTTGCTCTTCTTCTACGCCGCCATTACCGGTTTGCACACCGCAAGTGTGCGCGCCGCTGTCATGAGCGCGCTTCTGCTCGGCGGCATTTTCTTCGATCGAAAAGTTCTCGCTCTAAACAGCCTGGCGGCGGCGGCATTCCTGATCTTGCTTTTCGATTCAAATCAACTTTTTACCAGCGGATTTCAACTCTCCTTCGCGGTCGTAGGCACAATCGTCCTCCTCGCTGATCCGATGTTTGTTAGGCTTGCCCGAATCGTTGCTCCCGATCCGTTCATCCCGCGTGTGTTGCTAAGTCGGGTCCAGCGAATCGGGATTGGTGTTGGTCGCAACCTCGCGCGCGGTGTATCGGTTTCGTTAGCAGCCTGGATTGGTTCGCTGCCGCTGATCTATTGGTATTTCTATCTTGTTACCCCCGTCTCGCTCGTGGCTAATCTTGCGGTGGTGCCGATCGCTTATTTCGTTTTGGCCCTGGCGATGTTGTCGCTAATTGCGGCGCCGATTTGGTCCGGACTTTCGATTATTTTCAATAATGCCAACTGGCTAATGTCACATGCCGTGCTCGGTCTAGTGCACTTCTTTGCCCTGCTGCCGGCGGGACATTTTTACTTGTCGCGCTTCACGGAATCCCACACGCCGATCATGATCACGGTTCTGGATGAAGGAACGGGCGGGGCCGCGCACGTCCGCGCCAATGGCTACGACTGGTTGATCGATTGCGGTGGCGAACGCAACTACGAGCGTACCCTGAAATCGTTCCTCCATCGCCGCGGCGTCAATCGCCTGCAGGGGATATTGCTGACCCACGGGGACGCCCACCATATCGGCGCCGCCCTCGAAACCATTGCGGACTTCCGCCCGCGGGAAATTTACGATAATCCGCTCGATGCTCGTTCGAGCGCGCAGCGTCGTTTTCGGGACGCGCCCGGAAAACCGGAACCCCGACTGCTTTTTCGGGGCGATTCGCTCTTGCTCGGACGGAACGTGCACGCAGAAATCCTTTATCCGCCGCCGAACATCAAAATTCGATCAGCCGACGACGCGCCGCTGATTGCGCGGCTGGTCATTAATGAACAAATACGTGTGCTCTTCGAATCTGACGCGGGCGCGGAGGCAGAGGTATCTCTGCTGCGAAGCGGCGACGATTTAAAAAGCGACATCTTGATCAAGGGTCAGCATCATTCCGGCGACTCCGGCACACCCGAATTTCTCGACGGGGTAAAACCAAGACTTATCATTGCAACTTCCCGCGAATCTCCCGTGGCTGAACAAATCACGGAGGAATGGTCGAGTGAAATCGAGCGACGAGCCATTAAGCTTCTCCGCCAGGACCTGACCGGCGCTGTCGAGATCCAGTTTCGCGGAGAAGACTGGACGGCGCGGTCTTATTTAACGGGTGAAGCTTTTCGCAGTAGCAAACGTTGAATCGAAAGTCCGCGGATGAGGAATTTCTGTTCGAAGGTCGTGGGTGGAAAATGATATTGCTCGGCCGAGACAACGAAAGTGTTGGTGGCGGCGATTACACGTTCGATTTGATGAAAATAATCCGCGTGATCAGTAGCAACGTGGAATAAGCCGCCGCCAATGAGCGCGCGATGGATGCGGGACAAAAATTCCGTGGTGAAAGCGCGCCGGCTATGGTGCCGTCGTTTCGGCCAGGGATCGGGAAACAAGAGGTGAAACGCTGCAATGGAGCCAGCGGGTAACAAGTTGGAGACCGCGTAGGCGACCTCGATTCGGAGCACGCGCGCATTTTTCAAATCTTCGCGGGCAACCTTGCGGCAAATCTTACTTACTCGACCGAGCAAGCGTTCGATCCCGAGAAAATTGTGCTCCGGATTTGCGCGTGCCATAGCCATGAGAAAAGCGCCGTCACCGCAACCCAGATCGATTTCGATCGGCGCGCTACCCGGGAATACTTCGTCCCAATTTAGCGGCTCCGTCAGCGACTTAGGAATGTATTCGACTGACGCTTCGTCTTTCCCCAGTTCGGTTCGACCGCGCATAAACAAACGTAGCAAAGCGAACATTCGCGCAACCGCGCTGTCTAACTGGCGATGAAACGGCTAGCTTCCCTTATCGTTGTATTCGTCGCTTCTTCGCTGTTGGCCGATCCCAGTCCGCAAACGCGGACCGCGGTCTTTGCCGGCGGCTGCTTCTGGTGCATCCAGCCAGCATTCGATAAGGCGCCGGGCGTTATCAAAACGGTTGTCGGGTATTGCGGCGGGACCGAGCCGAACCCGACCTACGAGTTGGTCGGTTCCGAGAAGACGAATTACCGCGAATCGATCGAAATCACCTACGATCCGGCGAAGATTACCTTTGATCAGCTGCTCGATACTTACTGGCGGCAGATCAATCCCACGCAGTCAGATGGCCAGTTTACGGATATTGGCCCGAGCTATCGCGCCGCAATCTTTGTGCGGAACGATGAAGAGCGAAAAATTGCCGAAGCATCCAAGGCAAAGCTGGCAGCCTCCGACCGGTTCGATAAGCCGATCGTCACCGAGATTCTGCCAACCATGAAATTCTGGCCGGCAGAAGATTATCATCAGAAATATTACCGGCAGAACCCGACTGAGTTTGAGATGTTCGAAGTCGGTTCGGGACGAAAGATATTTGAAAAGAAGAAATGGGGCGACACAAAGTCTGAAAGTCGTTAGATCGTTGCGCCATCGAGTTTGCATCTTGAAGGTAAACGTCGGTCCGCCACTGAAATCGTTGCTTGCATGATTGCCGAAAATCGTGATCGACCCCGGATGCAGAACGTGCCATCGCAATTGTAAAATTCGTTTTCGAATACAATCGCGCGCGCTAGAGGAAGAAGTGTCGAAGAAGATCTCCGACACGGTGCGCAGAATGCGCCCGCTACCCCTACAACAAACTCGATCCAAACGCGCCAGGCTTACCCTTTTTCCAACGCAATTCCGGATTGAGGTTGATCTCATCCGGTCGCACATCGAATCCGACCGAACGCAGCAAATAGGAAACGCCTTCGCGACTCTCCATTGTTTCCTTCAAGCTGCGCGCAAACAGCTCGATGTATTCCTTGTAGGAATCGAGCGCGAGTTTGCCGTCCGCGAAATGTTCCGCCAGGGCCTCGTCGTGATAATCGATCAGATCGATCAAGGCCCTTCGTAAATCCATTCGCACCTTCGGATCGATCACGATCTTGAACGGGTTGCCTGCCGCGTCAGGTTTAGCCAGCATCTTCTGCAACGCCGGTGTATGCGTCGTCGAAACGATCTCAAAATCACGCGCTTCTGTTGCCATCGCTACGAACCTACCTGATCGGCAGAGAATTAAAAGAAAATCGGAATGATAAGGATAGCAACGATGTTCACCACCTTGATCATTGGATTGATCGCGGGGCCGGCGGTGTCCTTATAAGGGTCGCCCACCGTGTCGCCGGTTACTGCTGCGGCATGGGCGGGGGAGCCTTTGCCGCCGTAATTCCCTTCTTCGATAAATTTCTTGGCGTTATCCCAAGCGCCACCGCCGCTGGTCATGGCAATGGCCACAAAGAGACCAGTTACAATCGTTCCGACTAAAACGCCACCCAAGACGACAGGACCAAGCTGCGGAATCACCGCCACCAGAATCACAAACGCCAGCGGCAACAGCGCCGGGACAATCATTTCGCGCAACGCCGCTTTCGTCACGATGTCCACACACGTTCCGTATTCGGGCGTCTCTTCACCGCGCAAAATCCCGGGGTGTGCCTGCAATTGTCGTCGCACTTCGCGCACTACTGCGCCCGCCGCCTTGCCGACCGCGTCCATGCTGAAGGCCGTGAAGATGAACGGAAGCAGTCCGCCGATGAACAGGCCGATGATTACTTTTGGTTCCGTTAACGAGAATTGGAAATTATATGTTTGGCCGATGTGCGCCTTGAGTTCTTCCACATAGGAACCGAAGAGAACCAGCGCCGCCAATCCCGCCGAGGCAATGGCATAACCTTTCGTCACCGCTTTCATAGTGTTGCCGACAGCATCCAGTTCGTCTGTAGCCGCGCGCACTTCTTTTCCCAAGTTGCTCATGACCGCGATCCCGCCTGCGTTGTCGGTGATCGGGCCAAAGGCATCGAGGGAAATAATAATTCCAGCCATCGACAACATCGACATCACTGCGACGGCGATGCCATAAAGACCGGCGAAATTGTAGCTAAGTAGAATCGCGATGCCGATAAATCCGACCGGCAACGCCGTGGCGTGCTGGCCGACGGCCAACCCGGCAATGATGTTGGTGGCATGTCCCGTCTCTGATGCACGCGCGATCTTTTGTACCGGCCGGTAACGCATCGAAGTGTAGTAATTCGTGATCACGACGACGACGCCAGTCATGATCAGGCCAATGAGTGAAGCGTAATAGAGATCGGTGGGTGACCGCATTTTACCGGCGATCTCCACTCCATTCGGAAAAAGCTGATGCGTCGCCGGCCAGAAAAGAATGGCCGAGACCAATGCGCTCATTCCGACCGCGCCCATCAACACGCTGGCCGGTTTACCGTCACCGAAGTTAACAAACAAAATGCCGCAGATCGCCCCTAACACTGAAATTCCGCCGAGAACGAACGGATAGACAATAGCCGCGGGGGCGTTTGCGACCGTCAACACGCCTACCAAAATCGCGCCGACCAAGCTGACGGCGTAGGTTTCAAAAACGTCGGCCGCCATTCCTGCGCAATCACCCACATTGTCGCCGACGTTGTCCGCGATCGTAGCGGGGTTGCGCGGATCGTCCTCTTCTAGACCAGCTTCAATTTTACCGACTAGATCGGCACCGACATCAGCGGCCTTGGTGTAAATCCCCCCACCAAGTCGGGCGAACACGCTGATCAAACTCGCGCCCAATGCCAATCCGATCAGACTGCGCACAGCCATGTCGGGTCCCACCATATTGCGCGCAAAATGATAAAACGTTCCCACTGCTAGCAGCGCCAAACCGACGACAAGCAAGCCGGTGACCGCGCCGCCATTGAATGCAACTCGCAGAGCGCGGGTCCGGGCTTGCGTTGCTGCCTGGGTAACCCGGGCATTTGCTAGTACCGCGATGCGCATCCCGATGTAACCGGCCGCGAGCGAGCAAAACGCGCCCAGTAGGAAACCAAATGCCGTCGGATGATCCTTAAAGAAAAAGAGCAAAAGGAAGATGACTACCGCGATCATGCTGATCGTCATCACCTGCCGATTCAGGTAAGCCTTGGCTCCTTCCTGAATTGCGCCGGAAATCTGTCGCATCCGTTCATTGCCAGCCGACGATCTCAAAATGACGGCAATGAGCAAAAAGGCGCAGACCAGTCCGATGACGGCGCAGATAAGTGATAAACGCACGCCCGACTGAAGGATATCGAAGGCAAGAGGAAGAGGCATACCCGGTGAAAGCGGGGGACATTAGGCAGGAATAGCCCGGTGGCAACCCGGGATTCTTCCTTTCATGCTCATGCTTATAGTCATGGTCGAGTCGGAGCGCGATCGCGATTCTGGATGCTAGATGTTGGATGATTGAGCGTTGGATTTGGATGTTCAGCGGTTTTTCTGGAACAATGCTGCTTTATGTTGCGATCAAGGAAGTTCCGCCCATTTGAAAGGGTGATTCTATTTGCGATCACCTTTCTGCTGATAGGCGCCAACGTTGCGTGCGCTTTTCTGGCTTTTCGCGATCGACAATGGCGACTTGGATTTGCCGGGGGCGGCGGCCTAATCCTCGCGATCGTTTATTTCTGCGCCGCCAGACATGGGAAACCGTTGTGAAACCGCCGACCTGAAGTGCTAGGTGTTGGGAAGGGGGCGACTTCCAAGTCGCCTATTTTTTAAACGGCGTCTTAGAGGTCCGAGCCGGACGGCCATTGTCGCTTCCAGGCATTTAAGCACTTGGCGAAGGTCGTTTGTATACATCCGTGCCGAGATACTTCAGTCCGGAATCAACCATCAGCGTGACCACTGTTGTCTCCGGCCCGAGCCGCTGTCCAACTTGCATCGCGGCGATGAGGTTTGCTCCGGACGACGTGCCGGTAAAGAGAGCTTCTTCACGCGCAATTCGTCTTGCCATGTCCTTGGCGTCATCCGTCTTCACCGGGATGATCTCGTCGACCAAGGTTGCGTCCCACAATGGAGGGGTGTAGCCGATGCCGATTCCTTCGATTTTGTGCGGCCCGGGCTGACCACCTGATAGCACCGGAGATTCCGCCGGCTCGACACAGATGACCTTGATACCTGGTCTGTATCCCTTCAGCACGGTGGCGACTCCGCGCGACGAAGCTGCTGTTCCTACCGAATGAACGAAAGCATCGATCTTTCCGCCCGTTTGCTTCCAGATTTCTTCGCCTAACGAATAATAGCCTGTAATGGTATCGTGGTTATTAAGCTGGTCAGTCCAGTAGGTGTTTGGCTTTTTACTTAACTCGCGAGCGGTCTCGATCATGTCGAGGATCAACTTTTTTGTGGTTAGACCGCCTTCGCTGGGCACGAGTGTCAGTTCCGCACCGAACGCAGCCATTTGGTCGAGTTTCTCTCGGCTGAACGCGTCTGAGCTAACGATTTTTATGCGGTAGCCCTTGGCGGCGCAGACTAGTGCCAGCGAGGCGCCGGTGCTGCCACCGGTGTATTCGATAACCGTGCCGCCGGGTTTTAATCGACCATCTTGTTCACCTCGCGAGATTACAGCCTGCGCCATCCGGTCTTTCATGCTGCCGGTCGGATTTTCCCATTCGAGCTTCGCGAAAATCTTGGCGCAATCGCGCGGAATGACCTTGCGCAGTTGGACGAGCGAGGTATTACCGATTGCATCGAGGATGTTCATGCGAGCGATGTGTGATTCAAACGGAGGTTGCGCGTTTTGCGGCTAGAATCAACGGGTAGATGCCTGTTGGCCCCGCAGCTCCGGGCCGGACTGGCGCAAAATGACCGTGCCACAAGTAAAAGTCGCCGCCATGGCGAGGAAGGTCAGCTCGCCTTCCCGGTTCTACAGCAAGGCGACTTTGTACCTTTTGCTCAAAATCGTTAGCGATTAATCAATTGATGGGACACGAGCAGCGGAAAAGCCGACGGATTTGTTGCCCGCGTTAAACATGTCCGGGTCGGAACTGAACGCGTTGGCAGCTGCCAACGTCCGGTCAGCGAACGCGAAGTTTGCTGTCGTATTCCATTGCCCCGCGGTCGACGGCATTTTGGATGAGCCGCATTACAAAGCGAGGTTTGGCACGAGCAATCCAAACCTGAAAGCGATTGCGGAGATGAAAAAAAGCGGCGTGGAGTTTTTCGTCTGTGGGCAATATCTCGCGGCCGCAGAAATTGTTCCGCAAA
>QHPU01000022.1 GCA_003219175.1 Verrucomicrobiota bacterium
CCTCGCCGAATTGGAGATTGCGCGGCGAGCGTTACCCAATGATCCGCGTCTCTTCGAACTCACCGGCTACATTCTGCGCCGGCGCGGCCAGCAGGAGGAAGGGCTGCAGAACCTGCAGCGCGCAGTGGAGCTTGACCCGCGCAACTTTTATACTCTGCAACAGATCGCGCTCAGTTACCAAGGCTTGGGGCGCTATGCCGAGGCGATCGCTGCGCTGGATCGCGCGTTAGCGATCGTGCCCGACAACGTCGAAACACGCACCCAGCGTGATCTGTTTTACCTCTTCTGGAAAGGAGACGCCCGGCCGCTCCACCAGACGATTGATGCAATCCTCGCGCAAGGGCCGGGCGCCATCGCCAGCGCCGCGGACATCTGGTTCTTTTGCGCTCTGGCCGAACGCGATCCGGCTGCGGCCGAACGAGCACTCGTCGCGCTGGGCGACAATCCATGCTGGGGCGACTCCGCGATTACTCTGAGCCGCAGCTTTGGTGAAGGGTTGCTCGCGCGGATGACCAAAGACGAGCCACGCGCGCACGCTGCTTTTGAAGCGGCTCGCGCACAGCAGGAAAAGATCGTGCAGGCGCAGCCGGACTACGGGCCGGCGCTCTGCGTCCTCGGCTTAATCGACGCTGCTCTGGGGCGCAAAGACCTGGCCTTGGACGAAGGCCGTCGAGCGATCGCGCTCATGCCGCTGGAAAAAGATGTCAACAGCGGCAGCCGCGTCCTTCAATACTTCGCCATCACCGCAGCGTGGGCGGGCGAAAAGGAGCTTGCCTTGCAACAACTGGAAGCTGGACTGCGTGCTCCCGACGCATCGCTCATGCTGAGCTACGGCGCCTTAAAACTGTTCCCGGTCTGGGACCCGCTCCGCGGCGATCCGCGCTTCGAGCAAATCGTCGCGGCGTTAGCGCAAAAAAACCGCAAGCTAAACCATGCTGTTCGACGAAAAGGAGCCACGTTCGACATAAGATGAAGTAATGGGAGATCATCCCGGACAATTTCAGCAAAGCCGGTTGGAGTTATGCATCTGAGCCGTCGATTCTCGGCAGTTCCGTCGGGGAATGATCGGCTACCCCGCTTAACTTCGCGTTTGCCTACGCGTACCTATTTCGCCGAGTCGCGATTTTTCTGCGCAAGCCTTCCACCGCAACCAAGCCAACTAAGCCAGTCGCGAGGAGGCCAAGTCCTGACTCGCCCTCTGGAACTGCAGTCGTGACAACAGTAAGGTTGTACGTGAAATCTTGGCCAGTTCCCTGAATTACTATGCTGGCAGCGGAGTGCTTCAGAACTAATGGATCGCCGCTTATCACCTGCGTCGTTCCCATACCAATTAACGTTAGACTATCTTCATCGAACGTGACTGACTTCAAGCTAAAAAATGTACCAGTAGCAGAACCGTTGGCGCCGACGATCGGAGCGTCCCAATGGGGCCCCCCAACACCGGGCAAGACATCGAGAAGGGTCACTGATGAGCCGCTGCCAGTCCATCGGATTGCCAGGTTGAAAATAGCTTGCGAGCCCAAAAAGGGGGTAAAGTCACCTGTTGCGTTAGTCACGGACAATGGCCCGTGCGGGAAAAATTGGCCGTTGAAGTCAAGCTCGTTAATTCCGGTGCTGTTAATTCCGCTGCTGCTAATTCCGCTGCTTTCGGTGATGGTGCCGCTTCCCGTGAGCACACTTTGCCCACTGACTCTACCGTCAACGATAATCGCCTCGACTTGCTGCGGCGCAATCAATGCGACAGCGGCAAACACTACAAGGACCGACCATAGGAATTTTGATATTTTCATGGTTTCCAGCCTCCACAGTTTTTGTGTAAATTGCTGCATCTAAGTACCTGCGCGTTTCTGGTGTGCACATTGGGCCAAGAAAAGGCAAGCCTAAAATGCCAGATTGGTAGCCCGAGGGCCGCGCGTCACAAACAGAGAGGTTTTGCAGGCCTATCTCGTGTTGCCACTTATTGCCAGATAATTGGCTGCCACTGGCTGGCTTTGGCATGTTCTGGTAGCTTTAAGAAACAATACCTCTTCTGTGCGAAGGAGAACCCTTCCGATCAGGAAACAATCGTTCTCTCCGTTAAACTACGGGGACCGATCAATTTCTGATTTTCGATCTCGGACGGCCGATTTCAAACCAAGAACTCTAACGCTTGCTCTCCGCAAAAAAACGCGGCTAATATGCGAGGCGGGCCAGTGCTTTGCTCGCCCAGAATTTCTCTAGACGCTACCCAGTCCAGTTTGTAAAAATCTCTGCGGATGCATTTCTTCCACTGAACAGCCCATATCGCCAGAGCTGGAAGCCGCCAAATAATTAACCGTGTCGACTGAGGTTGAAAAAGAGATCGAGCTGGAGATTGCCTATGTGCTCTTTGTTGATATTGTCGGCTACTCAACGCTCGCGACCGCGGAGCAGCGGCGATTGCTCGAGCTGCTCAATCAGATCGTGCGCGAGTCCGAACAATTCCAAACAGCGGAGGCAAAAGGCCGTCTCATCGCCGTTCCGACCGGTGACGGCATGGCATTGGTTTTCTATAACACCCCGGAAGCACCGGTGGAATGCGCGTTAGAGATCAGTAGGTCCGCCAGTGAACACCCCGAGTTGCAGCTGCGCATGGGCATTCATAGCGGTCCGGTTAGCGGCGTGGTGGATGTAAGTGGTCACTCCAACATTGCCGGAGCCGGAATTAACATCGCGCAGCGGGTGATGTCCTGCGGAGATGCCGGACACATTCTTGTCTCCAAACACGTCGCTGAAGATTTAGAAGAATACGAATACTGGCGGCCGCTCCTGCACGATCTTGGGACTTGCGAAGTAAAACATGGAATGCGTGTCGCGATCGCGAACCTTTATGCAGATCAAGTCGGGAATCCGAAACTTCCAAAAAAGTTTCAGGCCCTGAAAAAGCACAGCGCGCGAATGCGCTGGGCAGCAGTGGCGGCGTTGCTCGCGCTCGCGGCAATCATCACTGGCATCGCAATATTTTCTCGTTATCGCGTACGATCGACGTTAGCTGCGCCTGAAAAAAGCATCGCGGTGCTGCCATTTGAAAATCGCAGCGAAGAAAAGGCCAACGCTTACCTCACCGATGGTATCCAGGACGAGATCCTGACGCGCCTGGCTAAGATTTCCGATCTCAAAGTCATTTCGAGGACGTCGACGCAGCATTACAAAAGCGCGCCGGAGAATCTTCCTGAGATCGCACGTCAGCTCGGGGTCGCCCACATCCTGGAAGGTGCCGTCCAAAAAAGCGGTGACTCGGTCCGAGTCAACGTCCAGTTGATTAAAGCCGCGACGGACGCCCATATCTGGGCTGACACGTTTGATCGCAAGTTGACTGATATCCTGGCGGTTGAAAGCGATGTGGCCAAGGCAATCGCAGATCAACTCCGGGTCCGCCTAACGGGTCGGGAAGAGCAGATCATCGCCGCCAGGCCGACCGACAACCCGGCGGCTTATGACGCTTATCTCCGCGGTCTTAGTTCCATGCTGAAAGCGGTCAACACGCCCGAGAACGCCCTTAACGCGCAAAAATATTTCCGAGAGGCAGTGCAGTTGGACCCAAAGTTCGCCGCTAGTTGGGCGCTGTTGTCATACGTAGATGCCCGGGGATATATCTCCCTCTACCTGCAGCCAACGATTTCCCTCAGGGAAGAGGCACGGCAGGCAGCCGAGACCGCTCTGACACTTCAGCCGAATCTTGGCGAGGCTGTTTTGGCAAAAGGCCAGTATCACTATGCCTGCGAGAAAGATTACGATACGGCCGTCCGTTACTTCGAGGAGGCGCGTCAGCTTCTTCCCAATAGCAGCCAGGTTCCTGAATCGCTTGCCTACGTAGCGCGCCGGAAAGGCCAGTGGGATCGCTCCGACGCTTATTTCAAGGAGGCCGGGCGACTCGATCCGCGGAACGTTTCGCTCCTGACCCAGCATGGACTTCTCTACATTGCAGTGCGCCGGTTTCCCGATGCGCTGCGAAAGTTTGATCAGGTTCTTGAGATCGCGCCAAATGATGTCGATACCCTCGCGCTCAAGGCGGCCGTTGCCCAAGCCGAAGGAGATCTGCCGCGAGCGGCGGCCCTGCTTGCTCCGCTCCACCCTGCTCCGGCCAACCCCGGCGCGCTCGAAACACAGATCTATCAGGCCATTCTGGAGCGGAACGCGAAACAGATTATCCCGAGATTGAACGAGGTACTGTCCAAGCCTGATCCTACGCTGGGTTATTACAACGGCGAGTTACGCTTCTGGTTAGGCTGGGTCCAGGAGATGGCCGGTCATCACGCAGCAGCAGAAGAAACCTGGCGGCAGGCCCGCACCGAGCTAGAACCTTTCCTCAGGGAACAACCCGACAATTATGTGCTGATAGGAGATCTCGCGTTGATCAACGTGGGTCTCGGTGACAAAACCGCCGCGTTAACCATGGCAGAACGCGCGATGGCCGCGAATCCGATCGAGAAAGACGCGGTCACTGGTCCGGCTCCGATTGAAATTCTCGTCCGAGTGGCGGCTCGAACGGGAGAGCCTGACCGGGCCTTTGCCGCGTTGGAGAAACTACTTTCGATCCCGTACGCGGGTCCGCTTGCTACTCAAGACTTGCCGCTCACTCCTGCGCTGCTACGGCTCGATCCCATGTTCGATCCGCTCCGCAACGATCCGCGTTTCCAAAAACTGGCGGTTTCGGACGTGCCGAAGACAGCGGACAAATAAGGCGATGCTGTCGGCTCCTAACAAAAACAGTGCTTAGCTTTGTCACCCGTTGTGTCACCGGGCTGGTTAAAAATGGGCAGATTCCTGATGACGTGAGACGACGAGGCGTCCAGTACAACCTAACAAAGTTAATTTGCGCACTTGGAACGACCGACGACGACTGCTGACGAAACGCCACTTTCGTCTTGGGAAACCTCCGTTCTATCCGTTGAACTACGGGGGACCAGAACATTGCCGGCTTTAGATTTGGGATTGAGGATTTCAACGCCTGCGAATGCCAATCGCACCTTGCTTCCGGCACAGAACTTTCTTCACTGCCAAGCCGTGCAGTTTTTCCAGAGACAAACATTGATCCGGACTGCACCTCGAATAAGGTTGCCACTTTTCCGTAATTCAGATGCATCATACCGAAATAACTGACAGTCCGGAACGCACCTCTGCTGCTCACCTGCCTCCGGCGCACGGGGGCGAGCTGCTTGACCTTTATGCCAACCCGGACCGGCGCGCAGAGATCAAAACAGAATCGAGGGAATTCCCATCGTGGGACTTAAGACCGCGGCAACTCTGCGATCTTGAATTGCTCTTAAACGGAGGTTTCTCGCCTTTGCGAGGGTTCATGACCAAGGCCGACTACGAGCGTGTTTGCAATGAGATGCGCCTTACAAGCGGTGTTCTTTGGAGCATTCCTATTACCCTTGATGTGACCGAAGATTTCGCGAAATCGCTCACGCCCGGAAAGAGCAAGATTGCCCTGCGCGACGCCGAGGGAGTGATGCTGGCGCTATTGCATGTGGAGGAAGTTTGGAAACCCGATCGCCGCGAAGAAGCGCAAGCCGTATTCAACACCACCAGTGTCGGTCATCCGGGCATCGATTATCTCCTTAATAAATCGCACCCATGCTACATCGGAGGCCGTCTCGAAGGAGTGCAGACGCCTTCCAGTTATGATTTCAAAACCTTGCGTTTATCGCCGGGTGAATTGCGCCATCAGTTCGCGCGGCAAGGCTGGCGCCGCATCGTCGCGTTCCAAACGCGTAATCCGATGCATCGCGCCCATGTCGAATTAACCTTCCAGGCAGCCAAACAAGCCGAAGCGAGCTTGTTGATTCATCCAGCGGTGGGACTAACCAAGCCTGGCGACGTTGACTACTTCACGCGGGTCCGGTGTTACCAGGTAATCCAAACGAAGTATCCCCGCGGAACCGCAAAACTGGCTCTGTTACCGCTTGCCATGCGAATGGCCGGGCCACGCGAGGCCATCTGGCACGCCATTATCCGAAAGAATTGCGGTTGTTCGCACATGATTATCGGGCGCGATCATGCCGGACCGGGCAATGATACGAACGGTGCACCATTTTACGGCCCCTACGCGGCTCAGGAATTGTTCAAAAAACACGAAGCTGAGGTCGGCGTGACCATGGTTCCCTTCCACAATATGGTTTACGTGGAGGACCAGGCCAAGTATCTGCCGGAAGACGAGGTCCCTCGCAATGCCCGGGTGTTAAAGATTTCCGGCACGGAACTACGCCAGCGGCTGAACGAAGGGCGGTTGATCCCCGACTGGTTTACTTATTCGGAAGTTATACAGGAACTCCGCCGAACTTTCCCGCCTCGGCATCAACAAGGCTTCACCATCTTTTTCACCGGTCTATCCGGTGCTGGAAAATCGACGATTGCGAACGTTCTAGTGATCAAGCTCCTCGAAATTGGCGGCAGGCCGGTCACGCTTTTTGACGGCGATCATGTGCGCAAGCATTTGTCTTCCGAGCTTGGTTTTTCCCGCGAACATCGCGACCTTAACATCCGTCGTATCGGATACGTCGCTTCCGAAATCACCAAGAACCGGGGGATAGCAATCTGTGCTCCAATTGCTCCATACGACGCAATGAGGAAAGAAGTGCGGGCCATGATCACGCCGCTGGGCGGGTTTATCATGGTGCATCTCTCCACCCCGGTAGAAGTTTGCGAAGAGCGCGATCGCAAAGGTCTCTACGCCAAAGCCCGCGCCGGAATTATCAAGGAGTTTACTGGCATCTCTGACCCGTACGAAGAACCGACTGATGCGGACATCACCATCGACACCTCTGGACTGGCTCCCGACGAGGCGGCCCAGGAGATCATCCTTCATTTGGAAGGCGAAGGATTCATCGGAGACGGAAGCACCTCGCGCGTCAGTTAGGAATTTTTTAAGGCGCTGAAGGCGCGTTTTATTTCGGAGCGCACTGGCCCTCGGGGTAAAGCCTACTGAGAGCCCGTTCCCTTTAACCCCGATCCTCCTATACTTTTGAGCATCCGCCCTAAATCGCTGTTAGTGGAAATGACTGCAGTGGTATCCTTCTCGAAGGCGGACCGCGCAACATCCAGAGTGCGAAGGAACAGATAGAGATCCTGCGCGTCGGGCGCGCTGTAGGCGCTCGCGTAAATCCGCGCCGCTTCGGCATCGGCTTCACCTTCAATCTTCAACGCATCGCGATTGGCACTGGAAATGATTGACGCCACTTCGCTTTCCTTTTGTCCACTGATATTGGCCGCTTCGCCGCGACCCTCTGAGCGGAAGCGGGCGGCGATTTGATGGCGTTCACTCGACATCCGCTCGGTGATTTTTTCCGCAACCGCCGGATTGTATTTACTGCGTTTAAAGCGTTCATCGAGCAGTTCAATTCCAAAGTCGGCAATCTTTTGCCGCGTCCGTTCCGTGATCTGTTTCTCAATCTCTCCCCGCCCGAATTGAATATCTGGAAGTTTACTGGGTAAAACCGTCCCGCTTTTCTCCAGCTCCGGATCTCGCAAAGGTTCTCGCCCCTTGGTGACTCGAATAATCTCGACCAAATCGTGAGTAGCGACCGCTGTTCGCGTTTCGCTACCAAGAATATCGTCGAGCCGGGAGAGAGCGCTGCGCTCGTCATTTAAGCGGTTGTAGTAAAGAAGCGGATCGCTAATGCGCCAGCGGGCAAAGCAGTCGACGATGAGATAAAGCTTGTCCTTGGTTGGGCATTCCGTTGGGGGCCCGTCCCAGGCAAGAACACGTTTATCGAACCGGTTTATTTTGTCGAAGAATGGTAGCTTCACCTTCAATCCGGGACTGGTCACAATCCGAACCGCTTTGCCAAACCGGGTAACGATCACGTCTTCATATTGCCGAACGACAAAGAGCATGGAACCCCACTTGAGTCCGGTTAGAATGAAAATGAGACCGAGTATCGCCATGATGCGGGACTGTAAAATTCGGATCAATGTTGGAGGCATACGCGGTAGTTCCTAGCGTGGCGCTGGAGTCGATTCTGGAGTCGTTAGCGAAAGTGTTTGCAGGACGTTCTTCAGGCTGTCGTCCACAATTATTTTCTTTTGTAACGCCGGCAGCAACGCCTGCATTTGTTCCAGATAAATACGGCGCCGGGTAACGTCTGGAGCTTTACGATACTCCGTTAGTAACAGCGTAAACTTTTCAGAGTCGCCTTTGGCCTGGTTAACCCTATTGAAGGCATAAGCTTCAGCCTGTTTCAAGCGTTCCTTGGCCTGACCGCTGGCGTTCGGGACGGCATCATTATAAACCGCCCAGGCCTGGTTAATCGCAGTCTGCTTTTCTTGTTGCGCCTGATTTACTTCGTTGAAAGCAGCCTGCACAACCGCGGGCGGTCGCACCGTGGCCAGCTGGACCTGTTGAATCTGAAGGCCAAGTTTGTACTCAGAGCAAAGCTCAGCCAGACGTTTGAGGGAGGCGGTTTCAATATCGTGCCGGCCGATGGTTAGGACTTCATCTACCGTGCGATCGCCGATCACTTCCCGCATCACGCTCTCCGACAGGTCGCGCAACGTCGTTTCGGGCTCGCGCACACCAAATAAATACATTTTCGGATCAGTGATTCGATATTGCACCACCCATGGAACGAGCGCGGTATTCAGATCGCCTGTAATCATGGTTTCGGTGTCTTCGGCTTCCCGATCGTGCTGATAGGGGTTGATGGCGCCGGGAGTTGAAAACCCGAACTCGAGTTTCAGGAGCCGTTGTGTCGGGACGATGATGAGCTCGTCAACGTAGGGAATGACATAGGTCAAACCCGGGTCTTCAATTCCAGAGAGCGCGCCAAAGCGAAGTTTAACCCCGACGGAGTTTGTCGGAATGGAACGGAACCCGAACAAGAGCGAAAACAGCGTAAGGGCTATTCCGACACACGCGATGATACCCAGAATCAACGGTACAGGCCGAATGCCAAGGCTGGGAGAACCGGGCCCGGAGGAACGAACGATTTGCATGCCGGATTCCGACTATGGGACCGTCGAACAGGCGCAGCAAGTTTTTCTCGGCAAGGCCTGCTGTGTTTGATTCGCTGTGGACCAATCGCGGAAAAGAACTTTCTGATTTCGACCTAGCCGCTGCATCTAAGCGAGAAAAAGAGTCGCCAAAATGAGACGAGCGGACACAAGCGCGCCCAAGTTCTCCTGGGGAAGAGACGTGCGGTGGATCATATCGAGCGTCGGCATGACCAATGCTGCGAACACAAAATCTCCAAAACAATGAACACCCCATCAAGCCGAAAAGGATTCACTCTCGTAGAAATTATGATCGTTGTTGCAATTATTGCATTGCTTGCGGCCATCGCTTTGCCTGGGTTTTTGCGCGCGCGAAAGCGCTCCCAAGCTAGCCGTATTCTGAACGATCTACGGTTGATTGATTCAGCGATTGACCAGTACGCCATTGAGAACAACAAAAAGAGCAACGATCCGGTCGGCACGGCCGATTGGACCAGCTATGTCAAGAAGGGCTCGCCACTTTACAATACAGGCAAAAGTATCTTCGGTACGTCGTACGGCTCACAGACCGTAGATCAACTACCACAAGTTCCTTCCAGTGATTACAACGTATTGTCTGACGTAGCTGGAACAGGGTTCTGGTCGCCGTACGGACCGTAAGGTCCGAGCCGAACTGGCAACTCTGTGCGAGGTCCAAGCCGACCTGTCATTGCACACACTACCCCGCGCCGAGCCTGGCGCGGTCATGCTCGCCGTTGAGATTAAGGATTGGCCCAATCGGCACAATGTGGCTCGGATTGATTTTTCCATGCGTCATATAGTAATGACGTTTGATATGATCAAAGTTTACCGTCTCGGCGGTATCGTCGTGTTGATATAAGTCCGTAAGATAGCCCTGGAGATTGTGGTAGTCGATGATACGGCGCAGACTGCACTTGAAATGGATGTAGTAGACGATATCGAAACGAACCAGAGTGCAGAATAATCGCCAGTCTGTTTCGACGACTCGATTTCCGAACAAATAACGACTCTTAGCCAGTCGTACTTCCAGTTCGTCGAAAGCATCGAATAGTTCCTTGCACGCGCGTTCGTAAACGCGTTGCCTGGTCGTAAAACCTGCCTTGTAAACGCCATTGTTGATCTTGTCATAAACGAAATCGCTGAGCTTCTCCTGCTCCGCGGCAATGTCCTTGGGAAAAAGATCGACCTTCTGATTCTTGGCCAAACCACGGAAGGCGTCATTGAACATGCGGCAAATATCGTCTTCGCAATTATTGACAATGCGTTGCGTTTCCTTGTCCCAAAGTACCGGGACAGTGACACGGCCATCAAAATTCGGATCGGTCAGTTCGTAGGCCTCCGCCAGAAAGTGAAAACCGTTGATTGGATCCGTAGAGGCAAAGGGAGCAGTTAGGTTTGCGTTTTGTTCAGAACTCAGTTCAGGATCGCGAAAGGCCCAGCCACGTTCGTCGCGCACTGGATCAACAACGGTCATTCCAATGACGTCTTCAAAGCCAAGCAACTTGCGGGCGATGATTGTTCGGCTTGCCCACGGACAGGCGAGCGAAACATAAAGATGATAGCGATCCGGGACCGCTGGAAAGGGCGTCGAATTATCGTCGGAAATCCAATCCCGAAATGTGTCCTCCTGTCGTATAAACTCGCCGGACGCGGATTGCTCCTGGGGAAATTGGGCCATCATCATACTTTTAGCCCGCACAGTGCGCAAATGCCAATCAGCGGTACTCATTCGCAGGCGAACTACAACCGGTAAATGAGGGTGAAACTCGCGTTGTGCTCGGTCAAACTGACATCGTGATGGGAACGAAAATCCGGACTATTCGTGAGGCGAGCATCGCAAGGATCGCCATTATAATAGATATCTTGTTCATAATGAGTAGCTTATGTCGGTCGCTTGCAGTCAGCTAGGGTTTTTACCAAGGGGTAGCCGCAAATGGTGGCAGATTCGGCAGAGTGTTCGCTGTCCCGAAAAGAAAGCGCAACGTTTGCCGGGGCGCGCAGGGCTAATAATCAAGTGAGAATACATATTGAACGCCTCTGGCTGATTATGGTATATATGAAATTTAGAGATTGCCGTCGCAGCGCGGCTATGACCTTGCCCGAGGTCCTTATCGCCCTTCTTCTGCTCGGATTGTTCCTCCCATCCGTCTTTGCCATCAATAGCGTTTGCCTTCGCCTGGTTAACGCTACCAAAGAATCAACCGCCGCGCTTCAGAGCGTTCATGACCGATGTGAGACCGTGCGCAACCTCGCCTTTACCGATCTCACCAGCGCCTCATACGTTCAAAACCTCATGGTAACGGCCGCCAATGCATCGAATTTT